>JANQKA010000755.1 GCA_028281405.1 Hasllibacter sp.
GCCATTGCGGCCTATATAATAGGCTTGGCGCACGGGGCGTCGGTTGTTCGTCTCCCCCGCCCTCCGCCCGGGATTCGCCGAGTCGGCGTCGATTCCGACGCCCCCTTCGGTTCGCAACCATCCACCCTATTCATCCACAGGCCAATTTCCGGTGGGATGGCTTCGACGCGGATACTGGAACCGGCCCGCCGCGGCCCGGAATGTCTCCATTTTGGAAGCTTCCCAACTTCGAGGTCCGTCCCTTCAGTGCCGGGTTCCAGACGGTTGAACCGCGTGTGGACGCATCCCGGTCCACCTCCGCGACTCCGAGGACCATTCGTCGATTGTCAAGATGTTCTCTGGCGACCGTCTACAGGAAATAGGGTCGGATTCCCCGACCCGGCACCTTGGTCCGCGAACACTCCGCCGTCGGCGGAGCGTCCCTGTTTTCGCCGGAACCCGAAGAGGCGCGGCGGGGCTTGGAGAGAACCCGCCGGCGCGCCAACCCGGCCTTGCGGGGCGCGGAAATTGGGAGGCGGCGGCTCCACGGCCCTGGTTGAGGCCAATGAAAAAACATTGTCCGGTAGCGAATGCGACTTATTTTGGGGGCATGTCAGGTTAACTTCAACGATTCGAGATGAGCGCCCGGCGCATGCGTCACCTATTCCACCGTCCCCCCACTCATCGCCGTCATGAATTGTGGCGTCAAGCCGTGCCGTCCACTCAAAGCCACGCGGGAGAATTTCCGCCTGGCCGCCCCGAAGCGGAACCAGTGGCCATCCCCCCGATCAGGTGAACGCGTCCGGCATTTCGGATTTCCGGCGGGCGACGTAATCCCTGAGCGCCTCCTCGACTCCGGGATCGAGATCGGGCTTTCGGTACTCGCCCAGTCGCTTCTCGACCCGCTTGGACGCCAAGGCCACCGTGTCCGGCCCGCCATCCTCCGCCCACGTCTCGAACGGGCGGTAGTCCAACAGTTCCGAACGCCAGAACGCCTCCTTGAAATTCCGCTGCGTGTGGTCGCAGCCGAGGAAATGCCCTCCGGGGCCGACCTCGCGGAGGGCGTCCATCGCCTGGGCGTCGGAATCGACCGGAACGCCCCCCGCGATCGCGTGAAGCACTCCCAACTGATCGGCGTCCATGACGAATTTCTCGATGGAGGTCACCAGTCCGCCCTCCAGCCAACCGCACGAATGCAGCATGAAATTCACGCCGGACAAAAGACCCATGTTCAAGGAATTGGAGGTCTCGTACGCCGCCTGCGCGTCGGGCAGCTTCGATCCGCAAAAGCCTCCAGCCGAGCGGTAGGGCAACCCGAGCCGCCGCGCCAACTGGCCCGCGCCGTAGGTGATCTGCGCCGCCTCCGGGGTGCCGAATGTCGGAGCGCCGGAATTCATGTCGATCGAAGTCACGAAGGCGCCGAACACCACCGGCGCGCCCGGACGGACCAGCTGGGAGTAGGCGACTCCGACCATGACCTCCGCCAGAACCTGGGTCAGCGTGCCCGCGACCGAGACCGGAGCCATCGCTCCCCCCACGATGAAAGGCGAGATGATCGCCGCCTGATTCCTCGCGGCGTAGACCTCCAGCGCGCCCATCATCACCGAATCGAAGGTCAGCGGCGAATTGATGTTGATCAGCGACGTCATCACCGTGTTCTGGTCCACCGTGTCCGCTCCGAACAGGATCTCGGCCATCTCGACCGAATCGGCCGCGCGGGAGGGCTCGGTCACCGAACCCATGAACGGCTTGTCGGACAAGGTCATGTGGGCCAGAAGCATGTCGAAGTGGCGCTTGTTGACCGCCACGTCGGTGGGCTCGCAAACCGTGCCGCCCGAATGGTGCAGCCACTTCGACATGTAACCCAACTTCACCAGCTTTTCAAAATCGGCCATCGTCGCGTAACGGCGCCCGCCCTCAAGGTCGCGCACGAAGGGCGGCCCGTACACGGGGGCCAGGACGAGGCTGTCTCCGCCGATCTCCACGTCCTTGCCGCGGTCGCGCGCGATCTGGGTGAACCGCGACGGAGCCGTCGCGCAGAGCTCGCGGGCGAGGCCCTTGGGTAGGAGCACCCGCTCGCCGTCCACGTCCGCCCCGGCCTCCCGCCATCGCGACAGGGCCCCGGGGTTGTCCATGAAATTCACCCCGATTTCCTGGAGCACCGTCTC
>JANQKA010000795.1 GCA_028281405.1 Hasllibacter sp.
AATGGTTGACGATGTCGCACGACGTCCTTCAGCGATTCGCGTTGACCCCAACGCGGACCGCGCCACTGATTCCATCAATTCCGATTGCGCTCTATCCGGCCGCCTTCGGCGCGTCGGCGGAGGGCGCGCCAAACGCCGATTCCGATCAAGGAGGCGAAAAGGACACCGCTCCAATTCCGCCGCGATGGCCACGCCCAACCGGGAAATCCCAAGTTGGCGGCGGAGATGAAAACTCATCACAGGTTGACGAAAGTAACGGCGACCTCCAACGGTTGGCGTTGAGCGTCCCGCCGCACGCAAATCCGGTTTGCCAAATCGCCGGCTCCCGATTCGTAAAATCCGGTTAGGGAGATTTCGCACGCGGCGCACGGGTGGCGATCCTCATCGAATCATCAGGTTTGCTTCGGAGGCGGACCGATTCGTCCCGCGACACGGGGCGGCGGATTAAAGTGCGATAGTATTTGACACCGCAACCGGACCCGGCGGCAGGCCCGGTATCACCGGAGAAAAGCTCGGGCCGGGATGAACCTGTGAACGGGGACAAGCCGTCCGGCCACGTAATACGCGGCTTTCCGATCGACCAAATCAGTCCCGTGTCCACTCCAATTTTTCGCGGAGCGCGCCGAATCCCAATGCCGGCACCCCGCGGCGCCGCTCCGCACCGATGGCTTACCCGGCGTCCCCGCTCCTCACCCAATCTCGAGGCCGAAGTCGTCCACGAGCAATTTGACGACCTCGTCGGTCAGCTCGACATTTTGCGCGATCCAATCCCCCACATAGCTTTCGTCCATGGGATAAATGTGCCCTTCCTCGCCAAGGCGGAAATACCGTCCATTTGGTGTTCGGTAAATGTCCCCCGGAGGTAGGGTATGGTGAGACATGAATGTGCCTCGGGCGACCAAGGTTGCCGTCTCAGTGTCATATAGGACGTTTTGGACGATCCCTCTCATGTCATATCCTTCTGAGTCGAACCCGCCGGGGATCCGGCGTCCCTGACCTAGGCACGCGCCGCCGAATTGTCAACCTCCGCCCACGATCGCCCGCGAACCGCGAAGCAATCCGGCCCTGGAGTTCCCCCATCCAAGTCCTTGGCCCAGGGATAGCGGAGTCCCGGCGGTTGCGCCTCCGCAGCATTTGACAACCCGGGGAACGCACGGATTCCGCCTGCGTCCGAGCGGCGCCGTCACTTGTTCCTCTTGACCCAACTCCGCAGCCATTTCGCGAGCGCGATCTTTCTCTCCTCCTCCTTCTTCTGGTCGAGAATCGTCACCTGCGCCGCCGCCAGCCGCGCCGCGGGAACCCGGAAGGGGGAACGCGAGACATAGTCGAATCCATTGGCGCGGCAGAAGGCGATGGAATCCACGTCCCCGCCGTGTTCCCCGCAGATCGACAGCGTCAGGTTCGGTGAGACCTGCCGTCCCCTCGCCGCGGCGGTTTTCAGCAATTCACCCACTCCATCGAGGTCGAGCGAATGAAACGGATCCTCGTGGAACACCCCCGCGCCGACGTAGGCCCCCATGGACCGTCCAGCGTCGTCGCGGCTCAGGCCGTAGGTCATCTGGGTCAGGTCGTTCGTGCCGAAGCTGAAGAAATCCGCGTGGTGCGCGATTTCGGGGGCCCTCAGAGCCGCGCGCGGCGTCTCGACCGGGCGAAGGGAGAGATCGGCGCCTTGATCGGCGACGGCGCGACGCATTCGGGGTTGACCGCGTAGCGTCCGGCGTGAAGTATCTGCATCGCAATGCGTCCGCCGTTGTCGCGCACCCGGTCCGTCACGATTCGGTTGTTGGCGATATCCTCGTCCGTGAACAGCCCGGCGGAACCGGCCAGAACGGCACCCTCCGGATTCGGAGCCATGCCTCCCGTGACCATGAGGGCGACACCTCCCTTGGCCCGCTCCGCGAAGTACTCGGCCGTGCGGCTCCAATCGCCGCGCTCCTCCAACCCGGTGTGCATCGACCCCATCAAGACTCGATTGGGCAACTTCACATGTCCAAGGTCGAGCGGTGACAAAAGGTGCGGATAGTCGGTCATGCGGTTCCTCCGGACGCGGTCTGGACGC
>JANQKA010000816.1 GCA_028281405.1 Hasllibacter sp.
CTCGGACGAGGGCGACGAAGGATCCGACCGCTTGGACGGATACGAAAAAGTGCAATTCAAAAACAATGTCGAAGTGAACACCGAGAACATCAAATTCGGGTCGGACAATACGAGGCCCTTGGCCGCCACCGACGGCACGAGGAACGTGAATTACGGCGAAGGCGGCGGCTACACGTTCAATGGTGGAACCGGCGCGGATATCTTTCAGTTCCTGACTTCGGCGGACAGCACAGGCGCGAGCATGTCCACGATCAGCGGGTTCGAGACTTCGCATGACAGGATCGCCCTGGGGCGGGATATCGGCGCGGTCACCGTCACCGAGGACGGCGGAAATACGGTCATGTCAAACTCGTCCGGCTTCTCGCTGACGATCGAGGGAACCGGACTGGGGCTCACCCTGGAAAGCCATTATTGGCACATTGGCGGCACTCCCGCCGCGAATTCCGCCGTCCTCGCGTCGGTCAAGGATGAGATCGCCGACTTCGACGTGGATGGGGACGACGCGGGAATCCCCCTCGGGATCCCGGCCGACGCCGGGTCTGCCGCGGTTGGAGGGGATGTTCTTCCCGCCGGTCCCGATGTCCCGGTGGAAGCGGTGGCTCCGTCCTCGGGGTGCGATGATTATGTCTGCTCCCTTGGGCTGGGCTGATCCCGCCGGTCCCGCTTTCGCCGTTTTGCCCGGTTCGGGTCGAATTCCATGATCACGAATCGGCGTGATCCCGGACCGGCCCCTCGCGCCGCGGTTTCCCTCTCCCGCGGGGGAACGGGGTTGGCCCGGTGTTCGACGGATTGACGGCTTGGGGCGCGCTCCGGGAATGGGACGGTGTGCCGGGGCCGGAAGTTCGGGATGGACGGATGGGTTCGACCGCATTGGAGTCTTCGTCGTACGGCTGGCTTTCATGCTTTGAAAACAAGGTTTGAAAAGATTGGTGGGTGGATGTTGCGTTTCTTTAAGTGATTTGCCATTCATTTCTTCATAACAATCTCATTTCATGGTATTTGGGCGGTCCCCCGCCAATCCGCCTTGGTTGATGGGTATCGAATCGCAGATACTCGCGTCTGGTTCGCCACTTGAGCGCTCGATGCGGATTTCCCTGTAAAATAAGGGAATTCCACACTGAAGAGTGGTGAAGGCACAAGATGTTGTGTTGAGCCATTTTTCGCATATGTTGCGTGGAGTGTTGGAGACATATACCATATAATGTGTTTTGGTCGGCATTGTTCCGAATCCTCAAAATCTTCCGAATCGGTGATTCGCCGGGGACTGTGAGGGAACCGCGCGGAGCGCCCGGTCCAGGCGCGTGCGGGGGGAAGATTCGACAAAGCGGTGAGACCGGCGTCGCTTGCCGCTGCGCGCGAACTGAATTTCCGCGACGGCGAACGCGGGAACCGCGCGGCGCGCGCGGGGGGAATCGGCTACGGAACACCGAATTGGCCGCGAGGCGGACGGAGCGCGGCCGCCGAATCGGGGCATTCGCCCGCGCCGCCACCGCGCGGGAATCGCGGTGGAGCGAATGCGGCGGGCCAACACCGACATGGCGTGGCGGGACGCGAAGCATTCCGGACCGGTAGCCTTCGATCACAAGCTCCCGCAGGCGGCGAAGGGGAATGCCGAGGCCAACATCATGGGATCATCATGGCCGCGCGATTCCCCGGCGCGAGTCGGCGGAAGCGTCGACAAAGCGGTGAGACGGGCGCCGTTAACCGCTGCGCGACCAGAAAATCCGCGACGGCGAACGCGGGAACCGCGCGGCGCGCGCGGGGGGAATCGACTGCGGAACACCGAATCGGCCGCGAGGCGGACGGAGCGGGGCCGCCGAATCGGGGGCATTCGCCCGCGCCGCCACCGCGCGGGAATCGCGGTGGAGCGAATGCGGTGGACCAAGACCGACAGGGGGTGGCGGGACGCGATGCATTCCGGATCGGTAGCCTTCGATCACAAGCTCCCGCAGGCGGCGAAGAGGAATGCCGAGGCCAACATCATGGATTCATCATGGCCGCGCGATCCCCCGGCGCGAGTCGGCGGAAGCGTCGACAAAGCGGTGAGACGGGCGGCCGTTAACCGCTGTGCGCGACCAGAATATCCGCGACGGCGAACGCGGGAACCGCGCGTCGCGCACGGGGGGGAATCGGCTACGGATCACCGAATCGGCCGCGAGGCTTCGTGGACGGAGCGGGGCCGCCGAATCGGGGCATGCGCACCGCTCCGCCACCGCGCGGGAATCGCGGTGGAGCGGATGCGGCGGCCAACATCGACAGGTCGTGGCGGGACGCGAAGCATTCCGGACCGGGAGCCATCGATCCCACGCGCCCGCCGCTAGGCGAAATGGGCCCGAGGACAAGTCATGGCATCATCATTGCCGCGCCGTTCCCCCGCGCGCGGCGCGGCCGATCGCGGACGTCCGCCGCCTCGGTGAGTCTGACCGCCGTCCCCCCGCGCGCGGCGTGGCCGAACCGGGGGCATCCATGCGACCGCTCCACCTCGATGTCAGTGCGTGGGCGACGAACCACGCCGCGGGCCGGAATCGGGTGCCGCGTGGTTCAACCAATCCGTGAACGCGTCCCGCTCGCGGTGGCGGCGATTCCGTCCCGAACCGGTGGATCCCGAGACTTGAGGCTCGAAGTGGAGCGCTGTAGACACCGGATCGGGCGATTAGCTCAGTGGTAGAGCGCTTCGTTTACACCGAAGATGCCGTGGGTTCGAATCCCTCATCGCCCACCACCACCGGAACCCTCCGCGGCGCGAATCAT
>JANQKA010000854.1 GCA_028281405.1 Hasllibacter sp.
GACCACGGCGACGCGGCGGGAGCTCCTTGGACTGTCTCGGTGACGGTCGAGGACGGTCGGGGCGGCGAGTTCGTCAAGAGTTTCACGGTCGGGATCAACGCCGCACCCGTGTTCGATGCCGGCGGAATTCCGGCGGCGCGCGAGTTCCATTACGGCGTTCGGGGCGGGGTGGACGTGAGCGGTGCGATCTCCGACCCCGACGGGGACGGGTTGGAATTCTCCGCGACGGGTCTCGAAGGTTCCGGACTAATGATAACCTCCGCCGGCGTCATCCATGGCCGGGCGCGGACGCTGGACGAAACAGTGACGGCGGTTGTCACCGCCCGCGACGGCAAGGGCGCCGCCGTCACCCGGGCCATCGTCATCGGAGTCGACCACGAAGTGTCGCTGAACGGAGGGCAAGGCAGGGATGTTTTCGAGTTGGACATCGCCGGTGGCCTCGATTACACGGTGAATGGTTTCAGGCCGGAGGATGGCGACGTTCTCGCGTTGACAATTCATGAATCCGTGGACTTGCGCGGCAACGTGAATTTCGACAACTTCAGCGTCCACGTTGAAAACGGGCGCGTCGATTTGAAGAACTCGGAACTGGGGTTCGACGTCCGGGTGAATGTCGATGGCTCCCTGACCAGTTTCGATCGTGACGCGCACTATTATTACGTCGGGGATCCGGCGCCGTTGGGCCGCCCGGCGGAACACAGGGTCGCGACGCCCGGGCGCGGTTTCATCTACAAAGCCGGAAGCGGGTTCCACAATCCCGAAGGCGACGATCTGACGTTCAGCGCGAAGGTCGGGGAAGTGGATCTTCGGGAGGCGAATACCGGTTTGGACATCGATCCGCACACCGGTTTGATAAGCGGCGGAAATTTCCTCGGGACATCGGATGTGACCGTGATAATCCATGCTTCTGACGGGAAGACGGGATTCGGCGTGCACGTTTTGAACATCAGGGTTAATTCGCCGCCGGCTCCGAGCCAGGAGTTTTCGCGCCTCGCGGAGGGAGGAATCAATGTTTGGGATGGCGTCCGGATCGAAGACATCATCCTGGGCGGCGCGTTCCGGGATCCGGACGGCAACGACGGCGATTTGACCTTCACTGTGGAGGTGATCGACGGGGGGGCCGTGGGCGCGTTGTCCACGATTGGATTGTCGATCGTCGATGTCGTTCCGATCGGCGGCGGCGCCCCCGTCAGAGCGATTTCGGGAGAGTTCGACGGCGAAGGTCCGGCCGAGGTGCGGGTTCGGGTCGCGGCCGAGGACGGAGACGGCGGAAGGGCGGAGAAAATCCTGACCCTGGAGGTGGGCTTGAACAGGGTGGAGGGCGACGTGGATATTGCCGGAAGCGCCAACGGCGACCTGCTCACGAGCGAGGGAGCGTCCGACAAGGATGTGTCCGGCCGCGCCGGAAACGATGTCATCACGGTCAAAAACGGAAACGGCAACCGGGTCTATGGTCACGAAGGAGACGATGTAATCTCGTTACAGGGGGGCGGAGACAACAACGTTCTGGACGGAGGCGAAAACGACGATGTGATCACGTCGCGGGGGAATGGAGTGATTGGAAACGACATCTTCGGGCGCGCGGGCGAGGATGTCATCACGACCCGGGACGGAGACGGCAACCTGCTGGACGGGGGATCCCAGAACGATGTGGTCACGGCGGCGGACGGGAATGGAAACCGGCTGTTCGGGCGTTCCGGCGGGGACACGCTCGAGGTCCGGGACGGCGACAACAACGCGCTGGACGGGGGCTCCGGGGCGGACAGTGTCGCGATCACGGACGGGAATCACAACACGGCGCGCGGCGGGTCGGGCGACGACTCGCTCACGGTCGCGAACGGGAATCACAACACGTTGCGCGGGGGTACCGAAAGCGACACGCTCAGGGTCGAGAGCGGGGACCAAAACAAGCTCCACGGGGGAACCGAAAACGACACCCTCGTGGTCGTGTTCGGGAGTCGAAACGAGCTGCACGGCGGCCCCGGCCACGACGAATTGAAAATCCTGAAGGCGCCGGTCGGAGAGACGGGGCACAGCGTGATGAGCGGCGGAGGCGGCGCGGATGTTTTTCACATCAAATCGACCGCCGGGAACGTCAGGATCTTGGATTTCACCGTGGGCGGGGACGAGATCCACTTGGAGGGATTTGGGACGTCCGACCTGAGGGCCTCCGAGGAAACGGGCGAGAGCGGGAGGGTCGACGCCGTGCTCACCGTAACCGGATCGGCGATGACCTTGACATTGGAGGGCGTGAGGTCCGACGCCCTCACCGCGGGAGAAGACTACTTGTTCGTCTAACCGGTCCATGACCGTCGGGGTGGCGGGACGCCGGCCGGGTCGCGAATTTGTCCGTGGTTTGTCCGGATCCCGTCCATGGCCCTTGAACGTCACGGAAATTCCCGGTTCGGCGGGCTCCGGTCGCGTAATCGGCGGTGCTTTCGTTCCGGCATCCGCCGGGCACTCCCGAATTTCGATCGAAGGGCGCGGGGAGAAACCGGCGCGGAACCTATAATCCGACCGGTCGCGCGGCCTGGGTTCCGGGAATGTCGGGAGCGGCCGGCACAGCACCCGTATTCGCGGTTCAATGGCGCGGAATTGCCCGCCCCCTCTTCGGGAAGCGCGCGGTGACCGCCTGGTTGCTCCATTTCGCCGCCGAACAGGGTGGCCGGCTCGGACAAACGCGTATCCGCGTCCGCGTTGGCGGGCCATTCGCCGTCGGCGTTGATTCGGCGGGGCCGCCGCCCGCGCCGGGACGCTGAAACAGGACACGGGCGGGCCAAGCGGCGGGGACGGAAAAGTTGTCAAGGCCGGCGGCACGGTGGATCAAGGGCGGGGGCGAAGATGGGAGCCACGGCGGCGGAGGTTCCCATGAGATCGACGCCAGCGTGGGCCACGGTGTCGCGGGCGCCCTCCAGCGGGAGATTTTTTCGAATAAAAATCGAATTGTTCTCTTCGGAGCAGTTGCCCTCCGTGTTTGTGGCGTATAGGTGCCGGTGTGGGGGTGGTGATTCGCCGCATCGGAATTGGCGGCTCCCGTCGGTTCCGCAACGAAAAATGCCCCGGTTTGGGGGCGAACGAACAGGGGACGGGCATGACAGATTTCTTCCAGGGCGTTATCGCCGGAACTGGTGCGAAAAAGCTTTTCGCGCCGATGGGAACGCCTCGCCGGGCGCGGACGCCGCTCGGGCTGATCGCCGCGGCGGGCGCGCTCGCGGGTTGCGGAGGCGACGGGGCGTCCGTGGCCGCGGGAGGCCCGGGCGCCGCGCCCGGCCCTTCGAGGGATGGACTGGCGGGAACGCAGGTGATTGACTCCTCCGGCGGCGCTCCGGAGCTGGGCGCCGGAGACTTGGCGGGGTCGGCGGTTCAGTCCTCCGATC
>JANQKA010000030.1 GCA_028281405.1 Hasllibacter sp.
CCCATTGAAGCGGTAATGCCATCGTGACCGCTATCCGAATCGTCAACGCCCCACCGAGGCGAAAGCCTCGGCCCCATTGAAGCTATTTTCCGTCGGCGCGTCGGTTTGCGCCGTGACGAAGCCCCACCGAGGCGAAAGCCTCGGCCCCATTGAAGCACGCGGCGTTGCGCGACGTTTTGCCCGGCGTGTCGAAGCCCCACCGAGGCGAAAGCCTCGGCCCCATTGAAGCCGCGGACGGCCGCGGCCCCGCTTCGGCACCACGCCGGGCCCCACCGAGGCGAAAGCCTCGGCCCCATTGAAGCTCGATCGGCGGCACCGCCAAATTCAAGGAGGCGTAGCCCCACCGAGGCGAAAGCCTCGGCCCCATTGAAGCTGCGTCGGATACCCTACGCGCTCTTTATGGTGTCCCGAGCCCCACCGAGGCGAAAGCCTCGGCCCCATTGAAGCATTTTTTTCGGCTTCCTATTCACCGGAGCGCGCCTCGCCCCACCGAGGCGAAAGCCTCGGCCCCATTGAAGCATGTCGGTCAATTCGGCGGCCATGACACCGGCCCTCGCGCCCCACCGAGGCGAAAGCCTCGGCCCCATTGAAGCTGGATTTGACCAGCGACGCCTGCCGCGAGGTCAGCGCGCCCCACCGAGGCGAAAGCCTCGGCCCCATTGAAGCCGCGTTTATCGCGGTCATCAAAACGCCGGCGGCTTCGCGCCCCACCGAGGCGAAAGCCTCGGCCCCATTGAAGCGCGGTTGACGGGCATCGTTTAGCGGCATAGCATACGCTGCCCCACCGAGGCGAAAGCCTCGGACCCATTGAAGCATGAAAGCCGCCGGGATTGGTGGAGTTGCGACCGGGCCCCACCGAGGCGAAAGCCTCGGCCCCATTGAAGCGAAGGTCGTGCAGTCCACCTTGAAGAACATGGCGCGGCCCCACCGAGGCGAAAGCCTGGGCCCCATTGAAGCGCGCGGAAAGTCGGGATAGGGCCGGGCGTCCCATCCGTGCCTCACCGAGGCGAAAGCCTCGGCCCCATTGAAGCGCTGCGTCGAGGATTTCCTGCGTCGAGCGGTGGTTCTCGCCCCACCGAGGCGAAAGCCTCGGCCCCATTGAAGCATGGCAACTCCGCAGCGCGGGCCGCTGTCGCCCATCACGCCCCACCGAGGCGAATGCCTCGGCCCCATTGAAGCTCAACCGCGCCCGTCAATGTCGTGTATGCGGCCTGCGCCCCACCGAGGCATTCGCCTCGGCCTCATTTAACCTGGACGGTCGCACCGTCGGGGAATGAGCTCTCGCATCCTCTCCAAGGCGAGCACCTCGGTGGGGCCGGACGATCGGCGGCGGTTGCCATCTCGATTTTGCTGTGATTCCATATGCCACTACGGAAATCCAAAGCAGCCAAGGAGATCATCTTGACCGAGTCCGACTTCTCCCTTCCGGCGGGAACCCACACGGTCGTTCTGGGGCTGGGCGATCTCAACGGCATCATGCGCGGCAAGCGGTTCCCGGCGAGCCACTGGGAAACCATCATACAACGTGGCAGCGCCCTGTCGATTTCCCTGTTCGCCATCGACATGACCTGTGACGTCTGGGACACTCCCTACGTCAACTTCAGCAACGGCTATCCCGACATGCACATGTTTCCGATGACCAAGCCGGTGCAGGTTCCGTGGGAGGAGGGCGTGGCCATCTCCTTCGGCCGAGCCGTCGGTATGGATCACCAACAGGTGCCGATTGACCCCCGCAACGTGCTGATCAACCAGCTCGACCGGGCCCGAGACATGGGATTCGAGATTAAGGTGGGCACCGAGTTGGAATTCTATCTGCTAGATCCCGAAACCGGCCTTCCGCGGGACCGGGGAATCCAAGTCTACGGGCTTAACCGCGCGGCCAGGATGGAGCACATCCTTGGTAAAATCCGCAGGCAGATCAACGAGTGCGGCATCCCAATCGAGCAGTCGAATCCGGAATACGCGCCTGGTCAGGTCGAGGTGAACATCGGTTACGACGAGGCCCTGACCGCCGCTGACCGGGTGGTGCTCTTCAAGTCGCTGACGCGGCAGCTAGCCACCGCCAACGACTATCTCGCCACCTTCATGCCGAAGCCATTCCACGATCAGTCCGGCAATGGATTCCACACACACTACTCACTGTGGAGGGGCGACCGCAACGCCATGACCGAAGGCGGCGACCTGTCGAAGATCGGCCTCGCCTTCATCGCCGGGTTGCAGAAGCGTATGCGCGAAATGTCAATCTGCGGCGCGGGCACCGTGAACGGCTATCGACGCCGCGCCCCCTACACCTTCTGCCCCGTCAACACGAGTTGGGGATACGACAACCGCACTGTGGGCATCCGCGTCATTAAGGGGGACGAAACCTCGGTCAGGGTGGAAAAGCGGGACTCTGGCGCTGACGCCAACCCCTACCTCCTGCTCGCCGCCGAAATTGCCGCGGGACTCGATGGGATCGAACATGGGATGGCCCCGACCAAACCCACCCTCGGCGACGCCTACGACGGGGACCACGGCGAGCCGATCCCCACAGACTTGCGCGACGCGATCGAATTGGCTCGGGGATCGGGGTGGCTGAAGGATGTCTTGGGCGAACTGGTCTGGGAATTGGTCTGTCAGCAGGCGGAGCGCGAACTCAATTTCTTCCGTCAGCAGGTCACCCAAGTTGAACTCGACCGATATCTCAGGACTCTCTGACGAATCTCGCGAAGGCACGAGAAATGCGTGGCGACCGTTAGGCGAAAGGCCGGAGTATCATATGCTTCTGCCCGCCGGTCTCTTCGACGCGCACGGTGCGGCTGTCGTGACCGCGCGCGTCTCCGTGGGCACTGCCGGGGAGGAGTGGGTGACCTCGTGATCGTGCCTGTCGCCGCATCGAAGCCAACTCCGGCAGGGGTCATACGAAAGAAGATGGCGGGGTGGCGCCCCCCGCCGATCCGGCCCGCGTGGGCACAAGGAGAAGGAACAAAGAAGGAATATTGTGCAAAGTATGGGCGCGAACACTTGGCCAAACAACGCCAACTCTTCGGCAGAACGAACCGATCACTCTGAGTCCGACGCGCCAGCCAATTGATCAGCCAGCGCGAATCACCACGGGCCGACTGATTCGCGCGACACGAATCACCCAGAATTATGGATGCTCCACGAGTGTGGCCCCCTCGGAGAGCGGGATGGGCGAGGACACGGGATCGAGATGCTACGGCCCCTCGGTCGAACGAACCGACCGCTCTGATTGCCGAAGCGCCAGCCAAATGATCCGAGAGGCGCGAAACACCTCGGATGGTGGTCGCCCAAACACGGGCACGCATTCCAGTGAGGAGATGAATGGGCATGGAACCGGTCGACCGCGGTCGGACGCCAAGCCGAACGAATCGGTCGCGCAGACGATTGACGCTCCGGTCCACCGATACGGAGGATGGAACCACAGCCGGACCACTGATTCGCGCGACGCGAATCACCCGGAATGGCGGATGCCTCCACCTGAGCGCGGATCGCCTCTGAGAACGGAATGGGAGAGGAACCGGTCGACCGCGGTCGGACGCCAAGCCGGATGAATTGGTCGCGCAGACGATCGACGCTCCGGTCCACCGATACGGAGGATGAAACCACAGCCGGGCCACTGATTCGCGCGCCGCGAATCACCCGGAATGGTGGATGCCTCCAACCGTGCGTGGCCCACCGCTGAGAGCGGAATGGGAGAGGAACCGTTCGACCGCGGTCGGACGACAAGCCGAACGAATCGGTCGCGCGGATGATCGACGCTCCGGTCCCCCGATTCGCGCGGTTCGGACCACGGCGGGCTCACTGATTCGCGCGACGCGAATCACCCGGAAAGGCGGATGCCTCAACCCGCGCGCGACCCATCGCGGAGAGTGGGATGGGAGAGGAACCGGGCGGCCGCGGTCGGAAGACAATCCGAACGAATCGGTCGCGCGGATGATCGACGCTTCGGTCCACCGATTCGGAGGATCGGACCACGGCGGGCCAACTGATTCGCGCTACGCGAATCACCCGGGATGGCGGATGCCTCCACCCGTGCGCGTCAACCGCGGAGAGCGGAATCGGAGAGGAACCAGGCGGCCGCGGTCGGACGACCAGCCGAACGAATCGGTCACGCAAATGATCGACGCTTCGGTCCACCGATTCGGCGGATCGAACCGCAGCGGGCCAACTGATTCGCGCGACGCGAATCACCCGGAATGGTGGATGCCTCCAACCGTGCGCGGCCCACCGCTGAGAGCGGAGTGGGGGAGGAACCGTTCGAACGCGGTCGGACGACAAGCCGAACGAATCGGTCGCGCAGATGATCGCCGCTCCGGTCCAACGATTCGCGCGGATCGGACCACAGCGGGCTCACTGATTCGCGCGACGCGAATCACCCGGAGTGGCGGATGCCTCCACCCGCGCGCGTCCCATCGCGGAGAACGGAATGGGAGAGGAACCGCGCGGCCGCGGTCGGACGACAGCCGAACGAATCGGTCGCGCAGATGATCGCCGCTCCGGTCCAACGATTCGCGCGGATCGACCACAGCGGGGCCACTGATTCGCGCGGCGCGAATCACCCGGAAAGGCGGATGCCTCATCCCGCGCGCGGCCCATCGCGGAGAGTGGAATGAGTGAGGAACAGGACGACAAGCTGAACGAGTTGGTCGCGTAGATGATCGACGCTTCGGTCCACCGATTCGGCGGATCGGACCACAGCGGGCCAACTGATTCGCGCGACGCGAATCACTCGGAACGGCGGATGTCTCCACCCGCGCGCGTCCCACCGAGGCGAGCGGCATGGGAGAGGAACCGCGCGGCCGCGGTCGGACGACAAGCCGAACGAATCGGTCGCGAAGATGATCGCCGCTCCGGTCCAACGATTCGCGCGGATCGACCACAGCGGGCCAACTGATTCGCGCGACGCGAATCACTCGGAACGGCGGATGCCCCCACCCGCGCGCGGCCCATCGCGGACAGTGGAATGGGAGAGGAACCGGGTGGCCGCGGTCGGACGACAAGCCGAACGAATCGGTCGCGCAGATGAATGACGCTCCGGTCCACCGATTCGGCGGGTCGGACAACAGCGGTCCAACTGATACACGCGACGCGAATCACCCGGAACGGAGGATGCCTCCACCCGTGCGCGTCCCACCGCGGAGAGCGGAATGAGCGTTGAACCGATCGAACGCGGTCGACAAGATGAACGAATCGGTCGCGCCGATGGTCTCCGCTCCGGTCCACTGATTCGCGCGACGCGAATCACCCGGAATGGCGTATGCCTCCACCCGAGCGCGGCCCCTGCGGAGAGCGGGATGGCGAGGACAAGGTATCGAGCAATGACGTCCCCCCGGCAGAACGAACCGTTCGCCCTGGTGCCCTACGTGCATGCCGAGTGATTCGCTTGGAGCGAATCACCACGGGCGACTGATTCGTGCGTCGCGAATCGCCCCGGATGGTGCTCTCACCCTTGGTGGAGTGCATCGCGGGGAGTGAAACGGGCGCGGCGGTCGGACGCCAAGCAGAATAACAATCGCGCGATTAGCCGCAGCGCCGGACAACGGTTTCGCGCGGTGCGAATCACCTCGGTTGTTGGTCGCCTCCTTCACAGACACCCATGTGTGGTGCGGCTTGGAAGCGAATATTTGGAGGATATTCCCGGTGTCTACCTGGGCAAGCCTCAAAATTTATCTAAAAGGATAAAATTTTGTCGATTGGATTATGAATGTATAAATTTTACCCTATGGGATAAAAATGATGGCGGCTTGAGAGACTCCGCACATTTTTTATCCTATTAGATAAAAAATATGAATTCACCAAGCCAAAAGCACAAATTTTTCTTCAAAAGGTAAAATCGGTGCGCGGAGTCTCCATATCGTTGATTGGGTTTGCCAATTCGCTCCCCTTCCGACTCCACGGGGTTTCAGTGCCTCACATCTGAGGTGATCGGGAAATCGCGGCATGCGGTGTCCGGAAGGTGCGGACAATCCTCCGCCGAAAGCACGGCTCCTCCAGGACCATGGACGAGGACCGTCTGGATGACATCATTTTTTCCATGCTTGTTCCGCTTCAAGCCCAGCGTGGGCGATTCGCGGCATCGTTGAAGCTGTTGGTCAACCTCGTCCGCGCCCGCCGTAGCGCGACAGGATCCCAATCATTCCTCCTGCAGGACTGACCACGATGCGGCGTCGCATCGGACCCTGTAGAATCCGCCGTTCGGTCTCCCACTTGCGCAAATTATACCAAACGATAAAATCCTTGCCTGAAAGCGCCTCACGCGCGATTTTGCCCACGAACCTCTGGGAGGCAAGGAATGCCCTCAAATGAAGAACGGGATCTGCTCGCCGAAGTCGGTCACCGTATCCGGGCGAACCGTACCGAACAGGGCGTAAACCTGACCCAACTCGCCATCCTCACGGGAATCAGCGCTCCGGCCCAATCTCTTATCGAATCCGGGCGACGCGACATAAGACTCACGACACTGTCCCGGATCGCGCAAGCGCTGCGCGTACCCATGTCCACCCTTCTGGAGGACGAGGATGACTCGGATCCGGGCGCTGAAGCCAATTTCGCGAACGATGGCCGAGGGGGGCGCCGGTGACCTCTTCCTCTACGGTCAGGTTCGGCACGGCGCCGCTGGGACATGTGGATGTCCACACCGATGGAACGCTGTCCTGGAGATACGCTGATACTTGGATCGAAAATCCAGAAAATTTCCCTCTTTCGGTCACGATGCCGCCGCGCGCCGAGCCTTATCCCCACCACGTAATATGGCCCTGGCTCGCGAACCTGCTTCCGGAAGAGAATCAGCTGTGGGGTCTCGCCCGCTTGCTGGGCCGCGACAGATCCGACGTGTTGGGGCTTCTTGAGGAAATCGGCGGCGACACCGCCGGAGCGTTGTCTTTCGGCGAAGCATCGGACCCCCGCCGGTGGGCCTACACCCCGCTCACGGATTTCCACGGGGTCTCCGACCCACTCGACGCGCTGGAGCGGCACTTCGACGACTTGGAAAGGAGACCCTTTCTGGTGGGCGAGGAGGGAGTGCGCCAATCCCTCGCGGGAGGACAGAAAAAGTCGGCGTTGGCGGTCCTGGGCCCCGATGGTTCTCCAGTGTTGCGCCTGCCCGGGCCGGGTGATGTCCTCGCCATTCCCCGCCACGGAGCGCCTTCCACTTTGATCGTGAAGCCCGACAACCCAACGCTGCCCGGCATAACCGAGAACGAGGTGTGGTGCCTGCGGTTGGCGCGGGAAATCGGCATCGACGCCGTCCACGCGACGGTTATTAGAGCGGCGAAGAGGATCGCGATCGGCGTCCTGCGCCATGATCGCGGGTGGAACGGGGAAGGACACCCTCCTCGCATTCACCAAGAAGACTTCGCGCAAGCCAATGGACTGCCACCGGGATTGAAGTATGAGAGGGACGGGAAAACGACACGCGGACTCGATTTGGAAACCCTGCTGAATACGGGGCGCCATGTCGAAGCGAAGGACGCCTTGGCTTTGCTGGACCAAGTCATCTTCAACATTCTCGTCGCCAACACGGACGCCCACGCCAAAAACTATTCGCTCATACTGCCGGAGGCTGCGCGCCCGAGCCTCGCGCCGCTCTACGACGTGTCATCGGTTCTGACGTGGCCGCACATCAACCAGTACCACGCCCAATACATCGCGGGAAAAAAGCGCCGCCCAGGCGATATCGCCCCCAGACACTGGGAAGCGATCTGCCGCGGAGTCGGATACCGTCCGGCGAGCGTTCTGAAGCGGGTGAGGGAACTCGTGGACCGGATCATCGCGGCCCGGGTCGCGGTCACGGAAGAGGTGGCCTCCATGCCGGGAGCGGTCGAAGGCCGCGTCCAGAGCGTCGCCGGGAATGTCGAGCAAAACGCGCTGCGGATCGCCGGGAGGTTGGCGAAAGACGTCTGACGCGCGGCGCATCCTACCGCCCGGAGGAGCGAAGCCCCGGCGCGGCCGAGCCTCCTCCCGGCCCCACGGAAACAGCGGATTGGATTGCCGACGCCCGGAACCGGCGGACGGTCAAAGCGCGACGACGTCAAACCGGAACCCGGCGGAGAGGCCTGGCCTGCCTCAAGTCTCCAGCGCCCGGGTCAGGGACAGGCGCGCCGTCTCGAGGTGTTCCTTCATCGTCGCGGCGGCGCGCTCGGGATCCCTGGCGCGCAGGGCGTCGAGAACGCCGCGGTGCTGTCCGTTGTAGACGCGGATGATCCGTTCATCGAGCGTCAACCTCCGCATGCGGGTCCATTCGTCCATCGTCCGCACCGAGTTGATCTGCCCGATCAGCCAGATCAGCAGCGAGTTGCGCGTGGCCCCCGCCAAAGCCCCGTGAAAAGCCGTGTCGGCTTCCGCGAACACGATCGGGTCGTCCGCCGCCCCCTCCATGAGGGCGCAGAGTTCCTCCATCGCGTCCCAGTCCTCGCGCCGCCCGTGAAGGACGCAGAGACGGCAGATGTGCGGCTCGAGCGCGAACCTCGCGTCGATCAACTCGAGCGGCGGCGCGTCCCCGACCGCTTCGGCCACGCCTTCCGGTTCCCGACCCGTCACATACGTGCCACTGCCCGCCCTCGTCTCCACCAAGCCCTCGCTTTGGAGCTGGCGGAGCGCGCCGCGCAGCGTGTTCCGGGCGACCCCCAGCGATTCGGCCAACCGCCGGGAGGAGGGCAGTCTCTCGAACCGCCCGAACGTGCCGTCCCCGATGAAGGCGCGCATCCGGGCGGCGATTTCGGCGGAATTTTTCCTGGGCATCGAGTCGCCCTCCGAATGGACCAATTATGAACCAAAATGAAGGAATCTGATCAAAAAAGCAAGAAATTGGCTCAAAAAATGTTGTGCCGCCCCTTCCGCCCGCTGGAAATTCCGGTGACGATGCGTGGTGATTCGCTTAACGAGGACGCCGGACATGACTGATTCGCGAAGGGAGACGGTCTTGGACGATTCGGTCGGCGGAATGCCGACCGGCGTTCCCGCGCGCGTCCCCCCGCGTCCCGTCCGCGGCGCGGCGCCCACCGTCCCCGGGAGTGGAACGGCGTATCGAAATCCGCCGCCGACCGCCGCAGCGGCCGCCCGGCGTGTCCGCTCCACGTCGACCCATTCCGCCGCCCGGGCGCGGAGCGTCCCCGGACGGGACGGTCGGCGTCCCTCGACCGCGGTGGGTCCGAAATCCCCCGAGGCGCGGACATCGGCGCGCGCCGGCGGAACCCGCGCCCCGAAGCACACCCCGCCAAACCCGGCAAGGAGGAAAGAGAAGTGGCCACCGACCTAGAAAATTTCGTCGCCGCCCCCGGCCGCGACGAGAAAATCCGCGAAGTCCGGGAGATGATCGACAGGATGGGGATCGAGTATCTCTATCTCCAGTTCGTGTCCGTGACCGGCAAGGTCATGGGCAAGGGCATCCCCGCCGACCACTGGGAGAGCGTCGCGAACAAGGGCTTCCAGCTCGTCTACGGCGCGACGATGAACCTCTTCACCAACCGCGCGGGCAACTACATGGGCTACGGCCCCGAAGCCGCCGAACTCGTCGGCATCCCCGAACCCGAAACCTTCATGCAGCTGCCCTGGGCGCCGACCATCGGACGCTTCTTCTGCACGCTCTTCCGCAACCGCGAGGAGAAGGAGGATCCGGGTGGATTCCTGACCGCGGACTGCCGCGGCAACCTGCGGCGCCTGCACGCCGAATTCACCAAGAAGCACGGCACGAAGCTCCGGATGGGCACCGAGCCCGAAATGATGTGGCTGAAGTTCGACGAGAACGGAAAGCCGAAGGACGGATACTCCAAGCCCTACTGCTACCACATCGACCAGTTCGAAAGCCTCCGGCCCGTCTCGATGCAGGTGATCCGCTACGCCCGCCGCATGGG
>JANQKA010000147.1 GCA_028281405.1 Hasllibacter sp.
GATCATTTCAAATCCTCGCCTGAGGCATCCGAAATGAACCGGGCGGACGAAAAAGCGCTTCTCTGCGACGCGGCGTTCCGACGCGGAACGCGCCCGTCCACCGGAACCGGCCACCGGACCTCCGCCGAGGCGGCGGGCAACCATCTCGAATCCGCGCCCATGACATCCGGAATGAACCGGGCGAACGCCAACGCGGCCCGCGGCGGCGCGGCGTTCCGACGCGGAACGCGCCTGCCCGCCGGAACCGGCCCCCGGCGCTCCGCCGAGGCTGCGGGCCACCATTTCGAATCCGCGCCCGAGGCATCCGGAATAAACCGGGCGGACGCCAATGCGGTCCTCTGCAACGCGGCGTTTCGACGCGGCCCGCGCCCGTCCTTCGGAACCGGCTCCCGGACCTCCGCCGATGCGACGGGCAACCATTTCGAATCCGCGCCCGAGGCATCCGGAATGAACCGGGCGGGAGCGAATGCTGTCCGCGACGGCGCCACGTTCCGAACAGGAGCGCTCCCGTCAACGACCACAGGCCACCGGCCCTCCGCCACGGCGAACCGCCGCGCGGTCCCGAGTCTGGCACGGGAGGTTCGGGGATGAGCGGAACCCGCGGAGAATGGATCCTCGGCGTCGCCGCCGTCGGCCTTTCGGCTCTGATCCTGACGGGACTGACCGGGGAGCCCTGGCCCGTCGAAACCCGCCCCGCGCCGCCGGCCCTGCCCTGGCACGCGTGGGTTCTCGGAATCGCCGCCGTCTCCGTGGGAGGCGGCGCGGCGCTCCGGTTCGCGGGCAGGCGGGTGTCGCGGAACGCCCCGGCGTGGCGCGACATGGAACTGGGAGTCGCGACTGGCTACGCCGTCGGCTTCCTGGCGATCCTCGGAACGCTCTGGTTCTACTTCGTCAACGGCAACGCGTTCTTCCGCTGGGCGGTCGAGGGGTTCGTTCTGTTTTCTGCGGCGGCGTGGATCTTCCGGACCCTGGGCCGGTTGGCGGGCCCCGGATGGAGCAGGAAAATATTCCGACGGATGCCGATCACCGCCGCCTTCGGCGTTCTCGTCATAATATTCTATTCCGTCCTCGCCATATTCGCGCCCTCCATCGCGCCGTATGGGCAGGAGGAGATCCTCTCGGCCGCCAACATCGTGCCCGGCGGAAACCCGGACCTCGGCGGCGACCCCGCCTACCCGCTCGGCACGGATCAGATCGGACGGGATATCCTGTCGCGCCTGATCCACGGGGCCAGGAACACCGTGGGCATCGCCTTCGCCACGACCTGTCTGGCGTTTTTCCTCGGCGGATCCCTCGGCTTCCTCGCCGCCACCTTGGGCGGCTGGCTGGACCAGCTTCTCTCGCGCGCGGTGGACGCGCTGATGGCGATCCCGGCCCTCATTTTCGCGCTGCTGCTGTTGACCATCGCCTCGGCCTGGGCGGGATCGAACCAGGAGCTGCTGACCGTCTACATGGTGCTGATCATAGCCGTCATCGACTCGACGCGCGTTTTCCGCCTGGCCCGCGCGGTGGGCATCAACATCGTGGTGATGGACTTCATCGAGGCGGCGAAGCTCCGCGGCGAAAGTCTCGGCTATCTCGTGTTCCGCGAAATCCTTCCCAACGCCACCGCGCCCCTTCTCGCGGAATTCGGCCTGCGGTTCTGCTTCGTCTTCCTGACCATCGCCTCCCTGTCCTTCCTCGGCGTGGGCATCCAGCCGCCGCTCGCGGACTGGGGAACCATGGTCCGCGACCTGTCCCAGTTCATCAACTTCGCCGCGTTCGCCCCCCAGGCCGCGACGGCTCCGCTTCTCGCGGCCGGCGCGATCGCTCTGCTCACGGTCGCGGTGAACTTCGTGGTGGACTGGATGCTCCACCGCTCGTCCGGACTGAAGGAATGACCGTCGCGTCCCCCGCCGCCTCCGGGAACCGGGGAGTTCTCCTGGAGGTCCGCGACCTCTGGATCGAAGGGCGCGCCGACGAGACGTGGACCCCAATCGTCAACGGAGTCGACCTGACCCTCCGCCGCGGCGAGGTTCTCGGACTCATCGGCGAATCGGGCGCGGGCAAAACCACCCTCGGCCTCGCCGCCATGGGACACACGCGCGACGGCGTCCGCATCAAATCCGGATCCGTCGTCTTCGACGGCATCGACATGGTCAACGCCCCGGCCTCCGAAAAACGCCGCATCCTCGGAAGACGGATCGCCTATGTCGCCCAGTCCGCCGCCGCGTCCTTCAATCCCGCGCACAGGCTCATCGACCAGCACATCGAGGCCCCGGTCCGGCACGGCGTGTCGTCGGCGAAGGAGAGCCGGGTGGACGGCGTCGATCTGCACCGCCGCCTGCGCCTTCCGAATCCGGACGAAATCGGATTCCGGTATCCGCATCAGGTTTCCGGGGGCCAGCTTCAGCGGGCGATGACGGCGATGGCGATGTCCTGCCATCCGGACCTCATCGTGTTCGACGAGCCGACGACCGCTCTCGACGTGACCACCCAGATCGAGGTTCTGGCGGCGATCCGCGACATCGTCGAACAATCCGGCACCGCCGCCATCTACATCACGCACGACCTCGCCGTCGTCGCGCAGATGGCCGACACCATCAAGGTGCTGCTCCGGGGAGACGAGGTCGAGGAGGCCACCACGCGCGAGATGCTGGCGGCTCCGCGGGAGGACTACACCAAGTCGCTCTGGGCGGTTCGCGGCTTCAAACGGCCCCTCAAACCCGCGGTCCGGGCCGGAGAAACGCCGGTGATCCGGCTCCACGGCGTCACCGCGGGCTACGGCCCGGTTCCCGTGCTCTTCAACGTCGGCTTCGAGATGCATCCCGGACGCACCGTCGCCGTCGTGGGCGAATCCGGATCCGGCAAGTCCACCGCGGCGCGCGTGATCACCGGGCTCCTGCCTCCCCTCCGGGGCCGCGTCGAATTCGATGGCGAGCCGTTGCCGCCGGATTACCGCAAGCGCGGCAAGGATCAGCTGCGCCAAACGCAGATGATCCACCAGATGGCGGACACCTCGCTGAACCCGCGCAAACCCATCTCGGAGATCATCGGACGCCCGGTGCGGTTCTATTCCGGGCTGACCGGGACCGCGAAGCGCAGGCGCGTGGACGAGCTCCTCGAACAGATCGAGCTCGATCCCGCGGTTTTCCGCGACCGCCTTCCTCCGGAATTGTCCGGTGGCCAGAAACAGCGCGTCGGGATCGCCCGCGCGCTGGCCGCCGATCCGAAATTCGTAATTTGCGACGAGGTCACCTCGGCGCTCGACCAGATCGTCGCCGAAGGCATCCTCAAGCTCCTCGCCCGTCTGCAGGACGACCTGGGCCTGACCTACATGTTCATCACGCACGACCTCGCCACGGTGAGGGCCATGGCCGACGAGGTCGTCGTCATGAAGGACGGACGCGTGGTGGAGCGGGGACCGAAGGACGACATGTTCACGCCTCCCCACCACCCGTACACCGATCTCCTGCTCAGTTCGGTTCCTGAAATGGACCCCGACTGGCTGACCGGCCTTCTCGAGGCCCGCGGGCGCGACAACATCGGCGATGCCGCGGTTGACAAGATTTCGGGCGCCGAATTACAGTGAACGCGGCCGGCGCGGTGGCGGCGCGGACCCGGCGGGTGAATCCACGTAACAAGGAGACCAACCAATGCACCAGATTTCAAGACGCGGCCTGATCGGGACAGGGGCCGCCGCCTCCGTCCTCGCGGCATCGGGCGTTCCGGCGATCTCCATGCGGCGCGGAGGCACCCTCCGCATCGGGGTCGCGGGCGCCAACACCTCCGACAGCTGGGACGGACGGACCCATTCGGACAGCTACATGATCACCACGGGGCACGGCTGCGTGTTCGACTGCCTGACCGAAATCGCCGCCGACGGCACGCTCCGCGGAGAGCTGGCCGAAAGCTGGGAATCCGACGACGCCAAGACCTGGGTGTTCAATCTGCGCCGCGGGGTCGAGTTCCACAACGGCAAGCCCTTCGGAGCCGACGACGTCATCGAATCGCTCAACATCCACGTCGCCGAGGGCGCGAAATCCGCGGCCCAGCCGATCGTGTCGGCGATCGCCTCGATGGAGAAAATGGGCAATCACCGCGTCAAGTTCACCTTGGAGTCCCCGAGCGCCGACTTCCCCTTCCTGATGTCCGACTACCATCTCCTGATGTATCCCGCCGGCGGAATCGACGAAGCCATCGCCAAGGGCATCGGCACCGGCCTCTACAGGGTCGAGGATTTCGACCCGGGCGTGCGCGCCGTGGTGTCCCGCGTGGACGGCCACTACAAGGACGGGAGCTTCGGGTGGTTCGACGGCGCGGAAATAATCGCCATCAACGACGCCTCCGCGCGCATGAACGCGCTGCTCACGGGTCAGGTGGACGCCGTCAACCGCGTGGACTTCAAGACCGAACCCCTCCTGCGCGCGAACCCGGCCATCAGGATATTCGAGGTCACCGGCAACCAGCACTTCACCTTCCCGATGCTGACCAACGTGGACCCGTTCACGCAGGTGAGCATCCGGCAGGCGCTGAAGCACTCCGTCGACCGCCACGAGATGGTGGAGAAGATCCTTCAGGGGCACGGCGCGGTGGCCAACGACAACCCGATCGGCCCGGCGAATCAGTACTTCGACGCGGACATGGAGCTGAACGCCTACGACCCCGACCGGGCGAAGTCGCTTCTGAAGCGGGCCGGGTTGAACGGGCTGTCCATCGACCTTTCCGCTTCCGACGCGGCCTTCCCGGGCGCGGTCGACGCGGCGCAGCTGTATCAGGCTTCCGCGAAGGCCGCGGGCATCGACATCAACGTGGTGCGGGAGCCCGCCGACGGCTACTGGTCGAACGTCTGGCTCAAGAAGCCTTGGTGCGCCTGCTACTGGGGCGGCCGCGCGACCGAGGACTGGATGTTCTCGACCGCCTACGAGAGCGGCGTTCCCTGGAACGACACCGGTTGGGAGAGCGCCCGCTTCCAGGAGCTTCTGCTCAAGGGCCGGGTCGAGCTCGACAGCGCCAAGCGGAAGGACATCTACACCGAGATGCAGATGCTCGTGTCCCGCGAGGGAGGCACCGTCATCCCGATGTACGCCAACTATGTGGACGCCCACTCCACCAAGCTGGCCGCTCCCGACGTGATCGGAAACATCTGGCAACTGGACAGCTCCCGCTTCATCGAGCGTTGGTCGTTCGCCTGATTCACCACCG
>JANQKA010000679.1 GCA_028281405.1 Hasllibacter sp.
AAAGCGTGTGGGATTGGGGGTTGCTTCCGACATTCAACGTGACAGTCAACTCTGCGCCGGAGATTGCGACGAGTTTGTCCAATATGAACAAAACAGTCACGGTTGGCACGATGATATCCCCGATTGATGTTTCCCAGGGATTCATGGATCCGGACACCGGCGCGAGGCTGACATACTCGGTGAATGGCTTGGAAGAAACCGGGTTAAGCTTGCGAGGCAATATAATTTCCGGGACATTCACGGGATTTTCCGAGGGTGAAACCGGGAGGATGATTATCGTTACGGCGACGGATGAGCACGGCGCAGATGTGACGAATCAATTCACGCTGAATCTGAATTCGGATCCGGAAAGCAGTTTGTTTGGCTTGCTGGACAGAACGGTTCTGACTGGCGTGACGATTACGCCCATTGTGGTCGACCAAGCGTTTCACGACTCCGACGGCGACAATTTGACGTTTTCTTTCAAGACGGGATCAAATAATGGATTGCCCTCGGGATTGTCATACAATTCCGGTAACGGGCTGATCACGGGAAGCATCTCGGACGCGGCCACCCATTCAATCACAGTCAAAGCGGATGACAGGAAGGGAGGAGTATTCAGCC
This sequence comes from Hasllibacter sp., assembly GCA_028281405.1. Taxonomy (GTDB): domain Bacteria; phylum Pseudomonadota; class Alphaproteobacteria; order Rhodobacterales; family Rhodobacteraceae; genus JANQKA01. Next base: position 604 of record JANQKA010000679.1, read on the forward strand.
AAACGTTCATATTGACGGCTGAGGATCCCGCGCCGGCGCAAGCAAATTCAGGTCCCGAGGTTTTGATTCCAGTCCTGCAGGACTCGGAAGATCCGTACGAAACAAGGATTATCGCGGACGGCGAGGTTGTCTTCACGAAAGGGAAGAAGATAACGCCGATCGATTTTCGTTCCCTGTTCAATCAACCGGGCGGAGACGAATTGTCTTTCATAATCCGTGTGGGAAGGCTCGGAGTGGAGGACAAAGCCCGAGATTGGAGTACGTTGGAAGGATTAACTTCTTCCAACTTCGGGCTAAGCATTGCAAATGGTGTTTTGTCGGGTACGTTCAATATGAATTACACGGGGGCGGCGGATGGAACATACACCGATGATCACTTTGAAATTGCAATGCTTGTCAGAGGGGGCGGAGACGCGATTGTCGGATTTGAGGCGGGCAGGGGACCTGGTGACAGCACGTATAGCTTTGGGCTTATTCCAACTTTCAACGTGACGGTCAACACTGCGCCGGAGATATCGAATTCGTCTCCTTTGGAAGATATTTTCGTCACATTGGGTGCGAGAATTCGTTCAGTCGACATTTCCACTGGATTCGAGGATCCCGACCTTGGATCCACGCTGTCGTATTCGGTGAGCGGCTTGGAGGGAACCGGCCTTAATTTCACAAACAACACGATTTGGGGAACTTTCAATGGCCTTCCGGGGGGCGCGCGCAAAAAGACAATCAGTGTGACCGCGATGGATGAACACGGAGCGGCCACCACCGATCAAATCCAATTGCTGGTAAACTCGGCCCCGGTTGACAATCTGTTCGGCTTGCGGGATAGAAGCGTTCTGACGGGTAGCGCTATTTCGCCAATCGCGGTCGATTCCGCGTTCCGGGATCCGGACGGTGACGATTTGAAGTATACATTCTCTGTTGGACCCGATCGAGGGTCGCTCGCATCGATTGGCTTGTCCTACAGTGATTCGACAGGTGAAATTACCGGAACAATCACGGACGCTGCCGTGCATGTGCTCACGGTTGAGGCAAATGACGGCAAGGGAGGAACCCATAGCCAAGGTTTTCTAATCACCGCGTTGAATCCAAATCCTTCGGATGGCAATCGAGATCCCGAAGTATTGGTTGACCGGCTGGACGATGGCACCGCACCACCGAATGAGACAAGGATTCTGGCGGACGATACGGTGATATTCTCAAAAGGGCTGGCGATTACTCCAATTAATTTGAAATCCTTGTTCAGCGATCCCGACAACGACACGTTGACTTATGAAGCATATGTGGGGAGACTACAAGATGCGGATAATGTAGCCGACGACCCGCACTGGGTGCGCCTAAATGATTCGAGGTTCGGCTTGTCCATCAACGATGGGGTGATATCGGGAACGTTCAATGAAAATTATGAGGGAGCGTCACACGGGCGATGGACGGACGATTCCTTCGAAATCGTATTGAGGGTGCATGATGAAGGTCCCAACAGCAAATACGCGACTTTTGGACCAGAAGATTACCTGCTTCCGACATTCAATGTAACTGTCAACAAGAATCCAATTAAATCGCCATCGTCGCCGTTGGAGGACATTTTTGTTCGCGAGGGTTGGACCATTCCATCGATCGACCTGACCTCCGGATTTGAGGATCCGGACTCGGAATCCAAACTGACGTTTACGGTAAGCGGCTTGGAGGAAACCGGCTTGAGCTTTTCCGAAGATACTATTTCGGGGACTTTTTCCGGATTTGCGGGATCGAACAACAAGAAGGTGGTCACCGTGACGGCGTTCGATGAGCACGGCGCCTCCGTGACGGATAATTTCTTGTTGCAGACGAATCGGCCACCTGAACACCAACCGATCGGATTGGGGAACCGAACTGTTTTAGAGGACAAGAGTATTATACCCATCCCAGTCAGGTCAGCGTTCAGAGATCCCGACGGTGATGATCTGACGCTTTCGTTCGAGGTGGGATCCAATCGCGAGCCACTGTCTTCAATCGGCTTGAATTACAACTCCAACAACGGTTGGATCACAGGATCCATCAATGATCCCGGCAACTATAGAATCGTCGTTACGGCCAGTGACGGAAAGGGCGGAACCAGTCAGCAGCAATTTTTCATCAATGCGGTGGCGAACACCGGACAGGATAACAGCAATGTCGAACTTTTGCTCCCACGAGTTTATAGTTCCGCTGATGATCCAAGGATTGTAGAGCATGAAGCTATTGTGTTCACGAAGGGGCAACCGATTACGCCGATCGAATTGAGGCTCATCTACAATGATCGGGAAGATGATACCATATGGGGCAGGATTTCAATTGGGGATCTTAGAGTGGGCGAGAGCTCGAATAGTCACCATAGCCAGATTGGCGAAAGAAATTTTTTCGGAATCAGTCATTATGGTTCAAGACATGGTGAACAGACTATAAAAGGAACGCTGAGTGAAAATTACAGCGGAGTCTCAAATGGAAGCCGCACCGATGAGTCATTCGAAATATTACTTGCCTTTTGGCAGAGCGACAAGCCCTTTGCGCATGTTGGAAACAACCTTTTGCCCACCATTGTTGTTCACGTCAATACCGCCCCCAAGATATCGATGGAATTTCAAGATATGACCGTCAGTGCCGGATCGGAGATAATGAGAGATCTTTCCGAGGGATTTTCCGATCCCGACACTGGGGCGACGTTGACGTACTCGGTGAATGGTTTGGCTGGTACGGGTTTGACCGTCGTAGGTAACGTTCTATCGGGAACTTTCTTGGGTTTTCCAGGTTCTCAAACGGAGAAATTGATCATCGTTGAGGCGACTGATGATCATGGCGTGACCACTCGGCAGGACTTCAAGATCAAGCTTGCGCCGAGATCGGCGTTGCGCTCCGAAGAAGAAGTGGAAATCGTCGCCGAAGTTTTGAACGAAGATGGACCGGGTGCGGTCCATGTCGCCTCCGACGGCGCAAATCCCGTCGTCACCGATTCGGAATTCGATCACGATGCGGAAGAAGTCTCCCAAACCCCGGCCGACTGGGATGCTCGGCAAACCGAGGCTGAAGGTCCTCCCGATTTGAACCCGGAGGATCTCGTTTCCGAGACGGGCGGAATTTCCGAATTCTCCGTGATCGACGGTGTTGACGAATTCATGGGAATTGATGCAATCGAAGCCACCGCCCGGGACGGGGACTGCGTCGCCCCCGCTGTTGTTTCCTTTGATTCGGACCTGACGGGCGAGGGCGTGGAAGTCGCGTTCGTCGATGGCGCGGACTATTTGTTTTCGGCGGCGTTTTCTTGAGCGCGGGAGGGATCGGGAGCGGCCTAATATTTGGGATGGCAATTTGCCAATGTGGTCGACCAATTCCCCGTTGGACGCGTGGGATGTTCGGAGAAGTGGTTCCTCATCCGCGCGTTTGGGCGCGCCCTTGACGACTCGACTTTCCGTGGTGTTGGGCGGGGTGGTCTGTCGGTCAGTCTGATGTGGAGAGAGTCATGCTTTTCACATCGCCGGCTTGGGCTCGCGTCCCACGGCGTGATCCCCGTTTCCGATGGTCAACGCCGAGATTCGAGGCTTGCCCGCCACGGCAACTGTTTCGCGAGAAGGATGCCTTCCTGCCTGGATACGATTGGGTCTCGTCATAAAATCGCTTGATCGCCATCGGCGATTGGAGTTGATGAGCGACGCACCCGGCGCCGGCGCGGTGGGCGGTGGGCATGCCGATTGAATTTGCTTCGTCGACCGTGATCGACGGGTGGGGATCACGTCGCAATACCCACCGTTCCCTGTCGTGTTCGATGCATCCGGAGAACGGGAAGTGGTCCAGCCGGAATCCGCTGGCAGTGCGTTGGGTTTGGCCCCCGACCGCGACGGAAGGCCTGACGGAGTGGTCTGATCCCGGCGCGGCATGGGGTCGCCGATCATCCCCGCCGAGTCGTCCCGGGTGCCGGACCTCCCGCGCCGGATGGCGGTGCCGTTGGCGGCCATCCCGTCGAGGATTTCGCCCGTGGCTGGGCGGACGCGGCGCAGTGTACCGGTTGGATCGCGCCACGGTTTCCGGCGCTGCGCGTATGATTCCACCCCTCAGGTAATCCTCCGCGTCGAGTCCGTCGGAAAGGAGGTCGACCGCGTGGCCGCCGTCCTCCAAACGATACGCGATGCCGCGGGCGAGGGCCGCGATGTCTACGATCAATACGATCAACATGGACGGAGCGTCGCACGAGAGGTCCGGGGCTTCAATCAATCCTCCGCGTCCGTTGTTCCCGCGGGTGCCCGGAGGCGAAGAAGGCTCGCCGCCCGCGCCGCCAATGATCCAAGGTTTTCCCTCAGGCGCCTGGAGGCGAACGCCAAGGCATGGCGCTGATGGCCGTGGCTACGCCTCCCTTCGCGGAAACGGGGTCGTAGCGCGCCGGCGAGCCGGGTTTGGTTTGGACACCGCGCCGTGACCGCTTGGCCGTGGGCGCGGCGGGCGCTGGGACCATCCGGTGTGGGGTGGGACGTCAGCGCAACCTCCACGCGTGCGAGGCGCGCGTGATCAACCGGAGCAAGGGCAGCCGCGTGTCGCGGCATCCTCCACGCGTGCGAGGCGCGCGCCTCCGACACTCCTCCAACAGGGAAGCGGAAGCTGCCCACACGCGTGCGAGGGGACGGGGCGTGAGCACCGGAATGAAGGTCGCCTTGAGGCGCGCATGCAAGTCGCGCGCGGTGATACGAGAGAGGACAGCGGCCGGTGCTTGGCCGACTCCATGTGGGCGAGTCGCGCGGGGATGACACGGCGGGACACCGCGAGGTGTTGACCGAGGATGCGATTGGCGTTGGAGAATTTGTGGGAATTGACTCCCTCGACACCGCCGTCGGGTAGGCGGAGACTCCGTATTTTGTTTCCCTGAAATGGACCGGACGGTCAAAGGCGGTGGAGGCGTGGGCGTTGATGGAGCGGTTCATCAGATTTGGCGGGCGTATGGTCGGGGCCGAGGGGGCCGCTTTCGGGGGCGCGCCAACCTCGCGGGAACCGCGTCGACCCAGTTCAAAACCCATGCCGCCGAGGTCGGGAAGCCGGTGGCCCGAACCGCGTCTTGGAGCGTCTCGCATGGCCTTGAATTTCCCGCCTCTACCCGACCCGGATTCACGAGCCGGATTTCCCAAGCGGTTCGCCACCTAAACGTCTTCAACTTTCCGTGATTCCCGCGTGAAGGAGGCGCCGGCCCGGCGGGGAGGGCCGTCTCAGTTCACATGGCGTGGCGCGAATCATCCCTGTGAACACACGGCTTCGGGGGGGAGGGCTTCCATGAAATCCGCTCCCCTCCCGCGATGCCGCGAAGCGCTCCGGCGACGCGGCGGTAGGCTGGATTTCCGCTTTCCCGATGGAGGTACACCGGGTACAACGCGAGCGCCCACCGTGGATTGCGGGGGGGCGACGAGGGGACTCGGAGCTCCGCGGGGAAACCGCGGCCGGTCGATGTTTCGCCCCGTCGGGACAGTGGGATTTGAAGGTTGACTCGGCGGTTTCGGCGGGTGCGAGGGCTCCCGCGTGGTGGAACGGGCGTGGTGTGTTCGGTGATTCATTCGTGACGAGGGTTGCACGCGCGGTTCGCGCGGCGGTTTCGGCCCCTCGGGGGCGACGGATTGGATGATGGAGACACGATGATGAAGAGGGTGGCGTCGGAGGATGGCCGGAACCCGCGGAAGCCGGGCGGCGGGGTCTTTGGCCTTTCCATTGTCGCGTCGGCCTCCGACGCGAAGGGCGGCCAGTCTTCGACCCCCGAAGCGGTCTCTTCACGCCCGAAATCCGGGGCCGAGAGTTTCGGGCGCGCGAATCCGATGTGCGTAAACGGCTTGCGTTCGGGGAATCGCGTGGCGCTCCTCTTCGCGACCCACGGGCGGGGTGCCGGGTTTCGGCGTCCCCGCGGCGACGGGGCGGACGATGGAGGACCGATGATGGAGAGGGCGGAATCGGCGGATGGCCGGAAACCGCTGAAGTCGGGCGGCGGGGTGTTTGGCCCTCGCATTTTGGCGTCGGTCGCCGACGCGAGCGGGAGCCCTCCTCCAAGTCCCGGATCGATCTCTTCACGCCCGAAATCCGGGACCGGGGTCCGCTGGAGCGTGAATCCGATGTCCGCGAATGGGGTGCGCGTCGAGGACCGCGTGGTATCCGTCCTTGCGACATGCGGGGAGGGCGGAGAATCCGGGGCCAAGTCGGCGCCACGGTTTCGGCGCCACCGCGGCGACGGGGATGACGAAGGGGGACCGATGATGAAGAGGGCGGCATCGGCGGATGGCCGGAACCCGCGGAAGTCGGGCGGCGGGGTGTTTGGCCCTCGCATTTTGGCGTCGGTCGCCGACGCGAGCGGGAGCCCTCCTCCAAGTCCCGGACCGGTCCCTTCGCGTCTGAAATTCAGGGCTGAGCATGGCCGGGGCACGAATCCGATGTGCGCGAACGGTTCGCGTTCCGGGAATCGCGTGGCATCCCTCCTTGCGACCCAAGGGTGGAGTGCCGTGATTCGGCGTCCCCGCGTCGACGGGGCGGAGGATGGTATACCGATGATCAAGAGGGCGGTTTCGGCGGGTGGCGGGGGCCCGCGGAAGTCGGACGGCATCGGGGTGTTTGTTCATTCCCTCACTCCACCGATGGCCGACACGCCGCAAATCTCGGTGCTTAGCTCGAAATTCGGGGGGGGGGAACCGCCTTCCAGATGGGGCACGATTAACGCAAGACTTCGCCGGGGACCGCCGAACGGCGCCCGGCCAGGCGGAATCCCTTGGATGCCGCATACGAAAATCCCCGCTGGGCGAGCTTCCGCGGAACCGCGGAATTCCTCGGCCCCGGGGAATGTCACCCGCCAATTTCGCGTCGACCGCCAAGGGCCGGGGATGAACTCCCCGGTTGCAGGCAATTCGGGACCGCGGGTTCCATTTTCCGCGAGGGGACGACCCGAATCTCCTTTTTCCCACGCACCCGCTGTCCGCTCGGCCGCCGCGGCTCCCGGAAGGAGCCCCGGCGACGGGTGGCGGACGCCCGCCGCGCCGAAGGATTCCGTCCGGCGGACCCGCGCGCACGACGGAGAGGCTCCCGGATTCCAGCGGTCGGATGGGAGCTTCCGCTCCATGGGACGCGGTTCCAAGCGTTCCGGATTCCCGACCACGACCACGATCAACCCAATCAAGGAGGATGCGACCCATGCGGTTTTTTCCTGACGAAACCCGACTGAACGGGCGGCTTGGATGGCCGTCCGCGTCGATGGCCCGCCCGCGGACCTCGCGGATCACCTTCGGCATGCTGGGCGCCGCAGCGGCGCTGGCAGGATGCGGCGGGGGTGGCGGAGGCTCCGTCGGCGGAGTCGGAGCCGGAACCGGGAGCGGAGGGGATCCCGCACCGGGGACCGGCCCCATTGGAAATTCGAACAATCCCCTCTCGGATCTGGCTGTCGACGCCGGGTCTGACATCGTCCCGATCAACCTGTTCGCGTCCTACTTCGCTTCCGAAAGCGAAGGCGAGGTTAGCTTCACGGCGACTCTGGAAAACGGCGATGATCTCAGCACGGTCGGGCTGAGTCTCGATGAACACGGTCGAATCGTCGGCAGGCTCGAGGGCGCTGGAACCGTGGCGGTCCGTGTCATCGCCTCCGACGAGAACGGCGAATCGTTCGTGAAGACGTTCAACATCACCGCGGAAGCCCCCGGTGGAAGGCCCACGGTCGAGGTCGCGCAACTCGCGGTGGACATGCAAGCGGCCGTGGGGGACGAGATCGACGCCATCGATGTGACCGGCGGATTCGGGGATCCCGATATCGGCGGGAACGATCTGGTCTTCGCGGTCCAGTTCAGCCGGGACGACCATGGACTGTCGTTCGACGAAACGACCAACGAAATCACCGGCACCTTCACGGGAACGGAGGACGTGACGGCCATCGTCACCGTCACCAACGGCGAGGGTGGCGGGTCCGTCGAGCACAGGATCGTCATTTCGGCGAACCAAAAGCCGGTGGCCGGGGACACGCCCCTTCCCGCGAACGTGAACGCGGTGGTCGGGCAAAGCATAACGAGCATCGATCTGGGCGGGGCGTTCAGCGACCCCGAGGGGACGGATCTGACCTTCGTCGCGCAAAGGGTGGACGGTTCGTCCTTGACCGCCCTGACCGGCACCGGGCTGACGCTGCGGGGAGACATGATCGTGGGGACGCCGACCACGGCGGGCACCCTGACGATCCGGGTCACCGCCACGGACGAGAATGGGGCGAGCATGTCCCGGGATTTCACCGTCACCGTGGCCGAGGCGCCAAACAGGCCGCCCGCCGCGACCTCGTCGGCTCCGCCGACCGTGAATCCCGGCGCGGATCTTCCCATCGGATTGAGCGATTGGTTCAGAGACCCCGACGGGGAATCCCTGACTTACTCCGTGACCGCGCGGGTCGACGGGGCCGAGACCGGGTTGGAGGCGCTTGGGTTGGCGCACAATGGCGCGGAGATTTCGGGAACCTTCACGGGCAGGCGGGACGTGACGGTCAACGTCACGGCCGACGATGGAAATGGAGGGACGGCGTCGCATTCCTTCACCATCGCGGGGTTGGGCAACCGTGATCCCTCGGCGGCCTCGGCGCCGCCCAGGGTCGATCCCGGGGCGGACCTTCCCATCGATTTGAACGTATGGTTCGACGACCCCGACGAGGACGCACTAATGTTCACCGCGACCGCGCGGGTGGGCGGAGATGATGTCGCCCTGAATTCCGCGAACCTCGGCCTGACGCTGGACGGCGCCCGGATATCCGGTCCCTTCACGGGAAGCGAAGACGTGGAGATCACCGTCACCGCCACCGACGGTCTCGCCGAAACCACGCACACCTTCACCGTCGTCGCGGGGGTTCCCGACCTTTCGGGATCGGACGGTGTCGACGACATGCTGGTGGACGATTCGGGACTGGGCCGGACGATCCGGGGGCTGGGGGGCGACGACACCATCACCGGAGGCGCGGGCGACGATGACATAGACGGCGGTCCCGACAGCGGATCCGGCGAGGGCGACGTGGCCGTCTACCGGGGCGTTCGGGACGGCTACGACGTCACGCTTTCCCTGGTCGACGATGGTGGAACCATGGTTCGCCGGATCGATGTGCGCGACACGGACGTCGACGCCGACGACGAAACCGACGACGACGACGGCTCCGACACCCTGAGGGGCATCGAAACGATCCGGTTCTCGGACGGCGCGACGCTCTCCGTTTCGGAAACGGGAACCGCCGTGGCCGACGCCCTGTTCGGCACGGATGGCTCCGACGCGATGCTCGACGGCGCGGGCGGCGCGGACGTCATCGCGGGATTCGGAGAGGCGGACACGATCATCGGCGGCGCGGGTGACGACGAAATCGACGGCGGTGCCGGCGACGACACCGCGGTCTACGAGGGCGGGCGCGACGGTTTCCGAATCACCGCCGAGATGATCGCCGCCGAGGGCGGCGGCATGGTCAAGCGGGTGACCGTCAGGGATACCGCGACCGCCGATCTCGACGAGGGGATCGACACCCTGGTGGGCGTCGAACGGATCCGGTTCGGCGGCTTGGAGGGAACCGTCGAGATCGCGGTCTCGACCCTTGGCACGGACTCCGACGACACTTTGACGGGTACGGCGGATTCCGACTCGCTGGACGGCCTCGGCGGCGCGGACACGATCACCGGAGGCGGCGGCGACGACACGATCGATGGCGGTCAAGGGGAGGACACGGCGGTCTACCGCGGAGCGCGCGACGGCTTCGCCGTATCGCTCCAGCTGGCCGAGGACGGGGAAAACACGGTTCAACGGGTCATCGTGCGCGACATCGACCCGGGCGCCGTGGCCGATGACGACGACGGCCGGGATATCCTGACCGGCGTCGAGACGATCCGGTTTTCGGACGGCGCCACGCTCGCGGTTTCGGGAACGGGAACCGCCGGCGACGACGCGCTGTTCGGCACGGCCGACGCCGACGGAGCGCTCGAGGGCGGCGACGGCGCCGATATCATCGGCGGATTCGGCGGCGCGGACACGATCACCGGGGGCGCGGGCGACGATGCGATCGACGGGGGCGCTGGAGCGGACACCGCGGTGTACGCCGGCAACAAGTCCGACTACACGCTCACCAGCGAGCGGGTCTTCGAGACCGGGGCCGTGGTCGACATTCTCATCGTGACCGACGCCGCCGACGGCGGCGCGGACGGGGTCAACGAGGGCGCGGACAGGTTGCGGAACATCGAATTCCTGAGATTCGCCGACACCGCTCCCGGGATGGACGTGGATTTTTCCACCCTGCTTTCGGAGTCCTCCCTCATCCGCGTGACCGGGGACGGGGAAGACAACGTCCTGGCCGGCGCCGGGGGCGACCAGAGACTCGACGGCGGGGCGGGAGAGGACAGGGTCGACTACGACGGGGCGCTCCGCGACTTCCAATTCACGCGCTCCGGCGAAGCCATCCAGGTGTCCGACATCCTGACCGCGGGTGGGATGGACGAGGGAGACGACGCCCTCTTGAACATCGAGAGCGTCCGGTTCGGCTCCGTGACGATCGAAACCGCCAACATTCACTTCGGAACGGGAACCCCGGGGGAGGTGGACGGGGACTCCACCGGAAGCAACGTATTTTATGGCGAGGGAGGCGGCTTCACCTTCGTCGGCGGAGCGGGAGCCGACATTTTCCAATTCCTGACCGCGGCGGACAGCGGCGGCGGCGCGGGCGCGACCACGATCCGGGGATTCGACGCGGCCCAGGGCGACCGCATCGCGCTGGCGGATATCGCGGAACTGCATTCGCTCAACCTCTCGCAGACCGGAAGCAACGTCGGGGCGGGCGTCGTCAGGCTTAGTTCGGCGACGTCGGGATTCGAATTGGTCATCGAAGGCACGCACGACCGCGACACCATCCTCAATTCGATTTATTACATCGGCAACGAGGCAATCGGCGTCACCGCGGAATTCCGGAACACCGTCGCCCTCACGACCGGTTCGAACGTGGGGCTTCCCATCGAATTGGACGGATGGTTCACCGGTTCGGGCGGTCAGCGGACGTTCGATGTCACGACAACGGACGGAACGAGACTTGAAAACGCGGGAACGGGTTTGCGGTTCGACGCGGCCACCAACCGGATCGTCACGGATGTTTCCCAGGGGTCGTTCACAGCACAATCCAGTATCGATGTCCGGGTGACCGTGAGCGACGGAAGCGGCGAGAGGATTCAGAGGGAATTCACCATCGAGGCGCGGGCCGACGCCCTCGTCGGCGATTCCAGCGGCAACACGCTCGACGACAGGTCGGGTCAGGGCCGGTCGATCTCCGGCGAAGGCGGCGACGACACCATCACCGGCCGGGAGGGCCGGGACACGATCGACGGCGGCGCGGGCGACGGGGACACGGCGGTCTACACCGGCAATCGGGGGGACTACCGGTTCTCGACCGAATTGAGGCACCGGGGCCAGGACGGCGTCGAGTGGACGATCGTCACCGATGAACGCGCGGGCGCGCCGGACGGCGAGGATGAATTGCGGAACATCGAATTCCTGGATTTCGCCGACGAACAGGATGTCGCGGTGTCAACCCTCGCCGCTCCGCTCGCGAAAGTGACCGGTGACGACGAAGACAATACCCTGGTCGGCGACGCGGAAGATCAGATGATTTCCGGCGGCGGGGGCGTGGACACGATCACCGGCCTCGGGGGAGTGGACACGATCGAGGGCGGCGAGGGCGAGGACGTCATCGACGGCGGAGCGGGCGCGGACGTCATCGACGGCGGAGCCGACGACGACAGGATCACCGGTGGCCTCGGAAACGATGACATTGACGGCGGCGCGGGCGACGGGGACACGGCGGTCTACGCCGGCGACCGCGGCGATTACACCGTCACCCCATATCTGGACGCGGGCGGGGATCCGCGTATCCGGGTCCGCGACAACACCGCCGCGACTCCCGCGGATGACGAGGGCACCGACACCCTGAGGGGAATAGAGCGGTTCGAATTCGCCAACGGCGAGACGCTCTCCTTCTCCGGCGCGGCGACATTCGGCGGCGACGTTCTGTTCGGCACGGAAAACCCCGATCCGTCGCTCGACGGAGACGGGGGCGACGACGTGATCTCCGGTTTCGGCGGAAACGACACGATTTCGGGCGGGGCGGGCCGCGACACGCTTCGCGGCGGCGCGGGGGACGACACGCTGTTCGGCCACGCGGCCGACAACGTCGGCGGAGACGTCGACACGGCGGTCTACGACGACAACCGGGACGGTTACGAGGTTTCGACCGCGCGCGCCTTGGTCGGCGGGCAGAGGGTCACGCGGGTCACCGTGCATGAAACCGGCCCGGTCGGCGAAGTGGACGAGGGCGAGGACACCCTGCTGAGCATCGAAAACATCCGTTTCGCGGACACGACGCTGCTGTTGTCCGAAATGCCCACGGTGGCTGACGGCGCCGCGATGACGCAAAGCGTGGCTTTGGGCGAAGCGATCACCCGGATCGATATCGGCGACTGGTTCGCGGACATGAACAACCACGCCAACCTGACGTACACGGTCGGTGGCATCGGCAACACCGGCCTGTCGCGCGCGCCGGGAACCAACACGATCGACGGCACGCCCACCGTGGACAGTGTGGTGATCACGGTCGTCGCAACCGATCCCCTGACCGGCGTGACCGCGTCCCACACACACACGGTCACGAGGACGGATTCGCCGCCGACCGCGTCGTCCGAGCCGCTTCGGAATATCGTTTTGTCGACCGGAACCGACGTCGGTGGCGTCGACATCCGCGGCGCGTTCGATGATGACCGCGGACCCAATGGATTGACCTTCACGGCGTCCGCGAATCTATCCGACAACACCGGCCTGACGTTCGACGCCGGGGTAGTTTCGGGGAGTTTCTCGGGCTCGGCCGACGTGAGTGGGATTTCCATTTCCGCCGACGACGGGACCAATCCGCCCTTCTCCCGGATGTTCGACATCGACCTCGTGGCCGGCGGCGCGGACCTTGTCGGCGGCGCCGGGGACGACTTGATATTCAACAGGGGCGGGGACGACACGATCCAAGGCGGCGGCGGAAACGACGCGGTGGTCTATGCCGGCGCCCGCGGCGACTACAGAATTTGGCAGGCGACCCCGCCCGGGGGCGGGGCGACGGTCACATACGTCCGTGACAAGGCCGATCACGGCGCGGGCGCGGCCGACGAGGGAATCGATTCCCTGACCG
>JANQKA010000320.1 GCA_028281405.1 Hasllibacter sp.
TCCTCAATGGAAACGTGGCGTCCTGTTCCGCGGGCTGCTCAGTTGGAATCCCGCCACGCGCGGCGGCCAAGTGAATTCGGGACGCCGCCGCAGTGGCCCGGTTCCGGGCGGTGATCCCGCCCCGTCGTGTCCTCAATGGAAACGTGGCGTCCTGTTCCGCGGGTTGCTCAGTTGGAATCCCTCCCCGCGCGGCGGCCAGGTGAATTCGGGACGCCACCGCCGAGGGGCGGGATTCGGGCGGGTCACTCCCCGCTCGGCGGAACCGAACCCGCGGCCAAGGTGAAGTCTCCGATCTTCCCGAATTTGGCGCGGGCGGCCTTGCGCACGGCCATGCTCCGTGAGATACTCTCCGGGACGGGCCTGTAGCTCAATTTGGTTAGAGCAGAGCGCTCATAACGCTTTGGTTGCGGGTTCAAGTCCTGCCGGGCCTACCAGTCCACCCGTCACGGTTCACCGATTCGCTTTCGCCAGGTCAGTCGCCGACGACACGTCTGGGAAGCGTGATCTCCGCGATGAGGCCTCCAAGCGATTCGCTTCGACCCAACCTCAAAGCGCCGCCGTGGCTGCGCGCGATGTCGGCCGCGATCGCCAAGCCAAGCCCCACGCCCGCGCCCCTGTCCTGATTACGGGCGTTGTCCAGCCTGACAAACGCCTTCGGCGCATCCGCGAGGCTGGCCTCGGGAATGCCGGGACCATCATCCTCCACACTCAGGCGAACCGCATCCGGTAGGTGAGTAACGGTCACGAGAACAAGATCCCCGAACCCGGCCGCGTTGCCGATGAGATTTCCGAGCGCGCGCGTCACGGCCATGGGCCGCAGCGACAGCGCCTCGCCGGAGCCCTCCACCACCAAGTCGATCCTGGGTCCGCCCGGCGGCGCCCCCGCCACGGCGGAGCGGGCAAGCTCGACGGGGTCGGTCGGTTCCGCCGACTCCAGGGCGTCTCCGCGCGCGAAGTCGAGAAATTCATCGACCAGCCGCTCCATGTCCTCAACGTCACGCCTCAACAGCTCGGCCTCGGAGTTCTCCAACATGGAGAGGCCGAGTTTGAGCCGGGTGAGCGGCGTCCGCAGATCGTGGGAAATGCCCGACAACATCATCGTGCGCTGCTCCATCTGCCGTTCGATGCGGGAGCGCATGTCGATGAAGGCGTTTCCGGCGGTTCTGACCTCGCTGGCGCCGGACGGGCTGTAATCGAGCACCTGCCCCTTTCCGAAGGCTTCCGCCGCCCGGGCCAGGCGCGTTACGGGCTTGAGCTGGTTGCGCAGGAAAAGGAAGCCAATCCACGTCATCAGACAGGCGGTGAACACCGTCAACACGAGCAGTTGGTGGGGGTTCGACGCCGAAACGCGCCTCCGGTCCAGCGTCAGAACCGCCAAGCCATGCGGAGTCGACACCCCGAGGCGCACGATCCGAAGCGATGTTGACAGATCGACCCAGTCAAGTCCGGGAACCTCCTGAAAGAATTTGTCGGTCACCGTGACTCCCGACACATCATAGAACAGGCGGTCGGTCTCCCCATCGCCCTCCAAAGCCACGGAGATTTCAAGCGGTCCTCCGATGCCCCTCCCGCGTTCAAGGGCCGCCCCGGCGTCCCGCGCGGCGCGCATCTCGTCGAGAATCCAGTTCACCTCGAAGGCCACGGAACGGACCATCTGGCTGGTGACATCCTCGAAGTGACGCTGCAGGAAAGCCTCGGTGAGCACCAATTGCAGGGTGACCACGGGCAAGACGAGGATGATGGCGGCCCGACCATACAGCCCCCGCGGCAAGAAGCGTTTGAGCCATTCGAACCCCATGGAGCGAAATTACCCGCGCGCGGGCGGAAGGGAAAGCGCCGCGTTCTCAATGATGTGGGAGGGTCTCCGCGAGACGGCGTCGCCGCCCCCGCGGGCCAGGCCATGTCGGCCCGACGGCCCGTAGTCCGGGATTCGGCGGAGGAATGCCACGATCCCCGCCGGATGGTTCGGTTCATCTCGACGCCATCGACCCATGGCGGGAGAATTCAAGTCAACCAAATCAGATGACCGAACCGCCACGCCTTGGCTGGAGGGATGGGCGATCGCCGACGGGGATTCACCTCCGGGCGGCCCGACGCGCGGGTGGTGGGAAGCGTGAGCACCACAAACCGCCGGGCCGGTACAGGGGGACAACACCCTCGACCCCGGCGGAGTCCATCCACAGCGGCACGATCCCACACGGGCACGATCATCCGCGGTCATGGCGTTGGTCGGGTGACAACCTCCGTACGCGCCGCTTGGATGGTCGAGGCCATCCCGCGCCATCATCTCCGGCGGGGCGAGCGTTCAAGCCATTCATACCCGATGACTGAAATTCCCCACGCGGAGATGGAAAGCGTGCGCGTCTCCCAAAAGCCGCATCCCACCGGAGAACGGAGCCGGACCCCGCCGTGACCACCCGCACGGGACGGGCAACCGCATTTCCGAAGGCCGCGTAGACCCCGTCAACAATCCCGCTCCGGCGGTTGGGGTCATCCCGGCGCAGTCTTACCCGGCGGAGGAAGCGTTCGAGCCATCGGAATCCGATGGTCGGAGCCACCTTCGCCTGAAAGGGAAGCGTGGGGACTTGCGCAAGGCGGCACCAACGCGCGGAAAATCTGTGGATGGCACCCTCCCTGATGGCGATGGCGCGGGAGGTGTACCCGCGCCTGAAAGCCGGCGAACACCGCGCCGATAAGCCGGCGGACACCGCCCCGGTAAGTCGGTTGACGGCGCGCTTCCTTGATGGTCGTGGCGCGGGAGGGCGCCCCAGTAAGCCAGTGGGCGGCGCGCTTCCTTGGTGGTCGTGGCGCAGGAGGCGGATCCCGCGCCTGTAAGCCCGCGAACACCGCGCCAATAAGCCAGCGGACCTCGCTCCGGTAAGCCGGTTGACGGCGCGCTACCTTGACGGTCGTGGCGCGGGATGCGGATCCCGCGCCTGTAAGCCAGCGAGCACCGCGCCAATAAGCCAACGGACCTCGCTCCGGTAGCCGGTTGACGGCGCGCTTCCTTGATGATCGTGGCGCGGGATGCGGCCCCCGCACGCGGGATATC
>JANQKA010000336.1 GCA_028281405.1 Hasllibacter sp.
CCCATTCGGGCGCGCGTTTTTTTTATCGGGCATCGGCGGTCGGGATTGGAATTCCGGGGAGTGAGCCGCCATTCCATCCGCTGAGACGCTCCTTCGGGACCGACCAATCACGTCCGTTGACCGCCGATTGTCACCCGTGAAGCGCGCCGCCTCGACCCGCGCGCGATGCCGGGGTGCTTCAGCATTCCCGAACGCGACCGCCTCCACCACGACGCACACGCCCGCGCGATAAGCAGGGCCAACAACAGAGTGGACGTCGGGGATCCCGATTCCACCACGTCGCACGCGACCGCGCGATAAGCCGGCGGCGATCAGCCGTTTGGACCGCCGGCGGAACACCAACATGTCGCACGCGCACGCGCGATAAGCCGGGCCGGGACGCCCGCCTCCCGCCCGCTCGTTTCGAGGGAGCGGAATAATGGCGGGCCAGGATCCACCCCGGGCGATGGAGGACGGAGTCCGGTTTGCCGCCGTGGAGGCGCGTTCCTCCTCCGGGACGCCGGGGGAAACGCGCGCCGGGGGCGACGAGGGCATCGGTCGGTGCGCCGATGTCCGGCGCGGCTGTTTCCGGCGATCGGAATCCACGGGCGGAGCGCGCGCCGCCGCACATCTTGACACAGCGCCGGAAATCCGGTTTCTGTTCAGGGAGCGAGGGAACACGCAGCGGGGGACCATGTCCGAAACCGTCCCGGCCATCGAACTGAAGGGAATCTCGAAAGCCTTCGGTCCGGTCCAGGCCAACAAGGATATCTCCATCCGCGTGATGCCCGGCACCATCCACGGCATCATCGGCGAGAACGGAGCGGGCAAATCGACGCTGATGTCGATCCTCTATGGCTTCTACAAGGCCGACGCGGGCGAGATCCGCGTCTCCGGGCGGAAAACTGAAATCCCCGACAGCCAAGCGGCCATCGCGGTCGGAATCGGCATGGTATTCCAGCACTTCAAATTGGTCCGGAATTTCACGGTCCTCGAAAACGTCATCCTCGGTGCGGAGGACGGCGGACTCCTCAGGCCCTCGCTCGCCAAGGCGCGGAGGGAATTGAAGGAATTGGCGGAGGAATACGACCTGCGCGTCGACCCCGACGCCGTGATCGAGGATCTTGGCGTGGGCATGCAGCAGCGGGTGGAAATCCTGAAAGCCCTCTACCGCCGCGCCGACATCCTGATCCTCGACGAACCCACGGGCGTGCTCACCCCCGCGGAGGCCGCCCACCTGTTCCGCATCCTCGAAGGGCTCAAACGCGAAGGCAAAACGATCATCCTGATCACCCACAAGCTGCGCGAAATAATGGACGTCACCGACACCGTCTCCGTCATGAGGCGGGGCGAAATGACCGCCACCGTCGAAACGTCGAAAACCTCGCCAGAGGAATTGGCCGAACTGATGGTGGGGCGGAAAGTCCTCCTGCGCGTGGACAAGGCTCCGGCGGCGCCCGGCGCGGCCGTGCTGGAGGTCCGGAACCTGAGGGTCGTCGACGACAAGGGCGTGGAGCGGCTGCGCGGCGTCGACCTCGACGTTCGGGCCGGGGAAATCCTCGGGATCGCGGGGGTCGCCGGAAACGGGCAGTCGGAATTGTTGCGGGTGCTCGGCGGCACGGTCAAGGCGGCCTCCGGAACCGCGCGGCTGAACGGGGCCGACCTGCCCATGGCGGGAAGCGGGGCCGACGGCCTCTCGCGGCGGTCCGCCGGAATATCCCATGTGCCGGAGGATCGCCAAAGCGAGGGGCTGATCATGGAATTCCACGCTTGGGAGAACACGGCGTTCGGTTATCACGGAGACCCGCGGTTCCGGTCGGGACGCCTGCTGATGGACAACCGGGCGATCATCGCGGATTGCGCCGCGAAGATGGAGCGCTTCGACGTGCGCCCGCCGAATCCAAAGCTCGCGGCCAAGAATTTCTCGGGCGGCAATCAGCAGAAGATCGTCGTGGCCCGCGAGATCGAACGCGATCCGGATCTTCTGCTCGTCGGCCAGCCGACGCGCGGCGTGGACATCGGCGCGATCGAATTCATCCACCGGCGGATCCTGGAATTGCGGGACGCCGGAAAGGCGGTGCTGCTGGTGTCGGTGGAACTCGACGAGATCATGTCGCTGTCGGATCGGATCGCGGTCATGTTCGACGGGCGCGTCATGGGGGAGCGCGTTCCGGGAGAGACCAGCGAGGCCGAACTCGGCCTCCTGATGGCCGGGGTGACCGGCGCGGAAGCGGAGGCCGCCTGATGGACGCCATGCCCAAATGGGCCGAGATCGTTCTCGTGCCGGTCATCTCGCTGATCCTCGCCGGCGTGCTGTCGGCCCTCGTGATCCTCGCGATCGGCGAAAGTCCCTCCGCCGCGGCCTGGCTGATGATCGAGGGAACGCTGCTGCGCTCTTCGGGCTGGGGCTACATGCTCTACTACACGACGAATTTCATATTCACGGGCCTCGCCGTTTCCGTCGCCTTCCACGCGCGGCTGTTCAACATCGGCGGGGAGGGACAGGCCATGGTCGGAGGCCTCGGCGTGTCGCTCGTCTGTCTTTACCTGCCGTTTCCGCATTGGGCCATGGCCCTTCCGGTCGCGCTCGCGGGCGGCGCCCTATTCGGCGCCCTCTGGGCCGCGGTTCCGGCGTATCTGCAGGCGGCGCGCGGCAGCCACGTCGTGATCACCACGATCATGTTCAATTTCATCGCCGCGGCCCTGCTCAATTACATGCTCGTCAATGTCCTGCGGCCGGACGGTTCCATGGATCCCTCCTCGTCGGCGTTTCCGGAAGGCACGCATCTGCCGACCTTCAACGACATGGCGGCGGCGCTCGGGTTCGAGCGCATGTTCAGGGCGGCTCCGGCGAACGTGTCCTTTTTCGCCGCGCTTATCGCCTGCGCGGGGATATGGCTTTTGATTTGGCGGACCAGGCTCGGCTACGAAATCCGCGCCCACGGCCATTCGGAATCCGCCGCGGCCTACGCCGGGATATCTTCGTTCCGGATCATCGTGATCGCCATGCTGATATCGGGCGGCCTCGCCGGGGCGATGGCCATCAACAACGTCATGGGCGAGGCCGAGCGGTTGGTCCTCAACGCGGTGGAGGGCGCCGGATTCATCGGAATCGCGGTGGCCCTCATGGGCAGGAGCCATCCGTTCGGAGTGCTTCTGGCGGCGCTGCTGTTCGGCTTCCTGTATCAGGGCGGGGCGGAATTGGCCCTTTGGACCAAGATTCCCCGCGAGTTGATCGTCGTCATCCAGGCGCTCGTCATTCTATTCACCGGCGCGCTGGACAACATGGTGCGCATGCCGCTCGAGAAACTGTTCGCGGCCCGGAGCCGCGGCGGCGGCGCGTCCGCGCGTCCGGTTCCGGCGGGTCGCGAAGTCCATTCCGACGCCGGCGGGGAGGGTTGATCCATGGATTTGGCAACCGTTCTGCAAGTGCTCGATTCCTCCGTCCGTCTGGCGACGCCGCTTCTTCTGGCCTGCCTGGCGGGGCTGTTTTCGGAGCGCGCCGGAATCTTCGATATCGGACTCGAGGGCAAAATGCTGGTCGCCGCGTTTTTCTCCGCCGCGGTGGCGGCGGTCACCGGGTCGGTTTGGATCGGCCTCGCGGCGGGGATCGCCGCTTCTCTGGTTCTCGCGGGGGTGCACGGACTCGCGTCGATCACGTTCCGCGGCAATCAATTGATATCGGGCGTCGCGATCAACTTCCTCGCGGCGGGCATGACCGTGTTGATCGCGCAGGATTGGTTCCAGCAGGGTGGTCGCACTCCGTCACTGATCGGAGGGGCGCGTTTCACCGCGGTTGATCTGCCGTTCTCTGGGGCGTTGTCCGGCGTTCCGGTCGTCGGGCCGATTTACGCCGAGTTGATCTCGGGCCACACCATTCTCGTCTACTTGGCAATTCTTCTCGTGCCACTGACATGGTGGGTGCTGTTCCGAACGCGTTTCGGCCTCCGCCTTCGGGCGGTGGGGGAGAATCCGGCGGCGGTCGACACGGCGGGCGTTTCCGTGATCGGCCTGCGCTTCGCCGCGGTTGCGATCTGCGGCGTGCTTTGCGGCGTCGCCGGAGCTTACCTCGCGACCGCTTTGCAGGCGGGCTTCGTCAAGGAAATGACCGCCGGCCGGGGATTCATCGCCTTGGCGGCGCTGATATTCGCGAAGTGGCGCCCGTGGCAGGCGTTGGCGGCGTGCCTTCTGTTCGGTTTTCTTCAGGCCATCGCGCTGCGGTATCAGAACATCGACTTCGGGGCCTTCATCATTCCCGTGCAGTTCATGGACGCGCTGCCCTACATTCTGACTGTGGTGATCCTCGCCGGGTTCGTGGGCAAGGCGATTCCGCCGCGCGCGGGAGGCGAGCCGTACGTCAAGGAGAGGTAGCGGGGATTCGGCGGAGGTTCGGCGGCGAAGATTCCCTTGAGGTCGCCGGCAAGGCGATTCCGCCGCCCTCGGGCGGCGAACCCCACATCAAGGAGAGGTGGCGGGGATTCTTCGGAGGTCCGGCGGCGAAGATTCCATTGGGGTCGTCGGCAAGGAGATTCCTCCGCCCGCGGGCGGCGAAGCCTTCGTCAAGGAGAGGTGGCGGGGATTCTGCGGAGGTCCGGAGGCGAAGATTCCCTTGGGGTCGTCGGCAAGGAAATTCCGCCGCCCGCGGTCGGCGAACCCTTCGTCAAGGATTGGTGAGGGGGCGCGGGGGATATCCGATTGCGATTATTCCCGCCGGGTCGCCGGCAAGGTGATTCGGCCACCGCGGGCGAAGCCCACTTGCCGAGGAAGGATGGCTGTCACCGGGCCGCGTTTCCCGTTCGGTATTACGGGGGACATCGAGCGGTCGGTTGGGCATCGGTTCCGCGGCCTTCATCCAAATCGTGCGTTCAAGGCGCCGATGCTCCGGAGGAGACGCGCCGTGTCGCCTTCATCCACCGCGGGCGTTTCATTTGAGGTCCGCGCCGAATTCCGGAGTCGGTGATTCCCGCCGACCGCAGGGCGGACGGTTGAGTGCGTTTCGGAAAATCATCCCGAAGGTGAATGACGCGCGGGCGGATGAAGGATGCCGACGAATAAAATTCATCGGCGCGCGGTTCCGGACGCCACGCGCGCGGAACGGGTGAACGTGAACGATGCTTGTTGGGTTGCGGAGAAGATCCCGCACATCACGCGCGCGGAACCACTCCGAACCGCGCCCGGCGCCCCGGCGTCGCGCGGCGTGGCGCGGGGAATTGGGGGCCGCCAGCATGAATGGCGGCGGAATCGACCGTGGCAAGTGATCCGGCGCGAGTCCGTCCATGGACGGAAAGCGGACGCGGAACTCCGGTCAATTCCCGCGACAGGGTCTTGATTTTTCCCGTCAATTGTGTTTAAAGCGCCTCCATGCTGATATACCTCCCCATCGCCGAAGTTTCGGTCAGCGCGCTCCTGCTTTTGGGACTCGGGGGGATCGTGGGCATCCTGTCGGGCATGTTCGGGGTCGGAGGCGGATTCCTGATGACGCCGCTTCTGTTCTTCATCGGCATTCCCCCGGCCGTCGCGGTGGCGACCGAGGCGAACCAGATCGTCGCGTCCTCCTTTTCAGGCGCCCTGGCGCATCTGAGGCGGCGGACGGTCGATTTGAGGATGGGGACGGTTCTTTTGATCGGCGGATTGGCGGGCGCGGCCATGGGAGTGCGGGTGTTCGCGATCCTGCTCGCGGCGGGACAGGTCGATCTCCTGGTGAAGCTTTGCTACGTCGTGTTTCTCGGGGTGATCGGCGGATTGATGTTCGTGGAAAGCCTGAAGGCGATCCGCCGGACCAAATACGGCGTCAAGCACGTCGCGCGGCGCAAGCGCGGGTGGATCGACGCGCTTCCGTTCAAGATGAAGTTCCGCACGAGCGGATTGTATATCTCGGTGCTTCCCCCGTTCGCCGTCGGTCTGTTCGTCGGCGTTCTCGCGGCGACCATGGGGGTGGGCGGCGGATTCATCATGGTGCCCGCCATGATCTATCTTCTGGGAATGCCGACGAAGGTCGTGGTCGGCACGTCGCTTTTCCAAATCACATTCGTCACCGCCTTCGCGACGCTTCTGCACGCCACGACCAATTACACCGTCGACATGATGCTCGCCGTGCTTCTCCTGATCGGGGGAGTGGTCGGCGCGCAGGTCGGCACCCGGATCGGCGTCAGGATGAAGGCGGAGCAGTTGCGCATCCTGTTGGCCAGCCTCGTGCTGGTGGTTTGCGCCAAACTGGCGCTCGAGCTCCTGTTGCGTCCGGGCGAGCTTTTTTCGATCGCGACGGCGGGAGCGCATTGATGCTCCGGCCACTTTCGCTTCTCCTTCTTCTGACCGCTCCGCAGGTCCACGCCGACGAACGGGTGGTGGCCTCGCTCAGCCAGTCGCATGTCTCGATAACCACGAGCTTCAGCGGTTCCAAGATATTGATATTCGGCGCGGTAAAGCGCGAGACCGCGATCGACGGGAGCGCGCCGCTCGAGGTGGTGGTCACTGTGTCGGGCCCGGCGGAACCCGTCACCGTCCGCCGCAAGGAGCGGGTCGCGGGTCTCTGGGTCAATGTCGACGCGGTGGAGGTGGATCTCGCCCCGTCGTTCTACGCGGTGTCGACCACGGGGCCGCTCGGGGACGTCCTGTCGAGCACCGAGGATTTGCGCAACGACATATCCATCGACAACGCGATCCGATCGGTGGGAGCCCCGTTCGACGTCGAGGACAGCGCCGCCTTCACGGAGGCCCTCATCCGGATCCGGGAGGCGGACGGTCTTTATTTCGTCGACGAGGGCGGGGTCGATCTTCGGGAATCCACCCTGTTTTCAACGGAGATCGCTCTGCCCGCCAACCTTGTCGAAGGCGACTACGCGACTCGCATATTCCTGATCCGGGGAGGCGACGTGGTCACGGATTACGAGACGGCGATCGACGTGCGGAAGGTCGGCTTGGAGCGTTGGCTGTACGAATTGGCCCATGTCCGTCCGCTGCTCTACGGCCTGTTGTCTCTGTTCATCGCCATCTCGGCGGGTTGGCTCGCCTCGGCGGTGTTCCGCTATTTCCGGTATTGAGGCGGCCGGTGGACATCCCGCCAAAGTGGATTCCGGCCCCGGCGGCGCCTGAAGACGGTTCGCCCGGCGTCGGTTCCACCCGCGCCGGGCGGGGCCGCCCCGGTGAATTGACGGAGCTTCGGATCGGGGAGTGGGGCCGGAGCGGAGCGTCGCGGCCGGGCGCGGATACATCCTCCGTCGGCGGCCCTTTCCGAATGGAACGCCAGCGACTTCAATGCGAACACCGCATCGTTTGACGAAGGTGACGGCGCGCTTCAACGAATCGCGTTGAACTTCACGCGGATTGCGCCCGCGATTCCATTCAAACCGCTGTCGCTCCATGCGTCGGACGCTTCGCGCGCCCGCAACCGATTCCTCGATGTCTTTCGCGCTCCGATCCTTGGACTCGCGGGGTGTCCTTGCCGAATGCGGGCGCCACGCTGGATGGCTCCGAGGCGACCTGGGAGTGAACGCAACTCCGGTGGACGATGGTGGTCGGCGTTCTCAAAAGATTCGGGCCGCGCTCCCCGTGTCCCGCGCCACCGATTCCATCTCAACCGCCGTTATCCCATCCGGTTCGGGATGGCGTCCGGCGGGATTTCCACGACGGTCGCGCGGAGCCGCGGCGGGTGTCGGAGGGTTTCGGGACGTCCCGCGGATTCGGATCAGCCGCGACCGACGTAGGGCATTTTCGTGGCCATGATCGTCATCGTCAGAACGTTGGTTCCCAGCGGCAATCCGCACATGTGAAGAACCGCGTCGGCGACCTCGTCCACGCTCATCACCGGTTCGACTTCGCGCCCCTCGGCCTCGGCCCGGCGCGCGGTGGCGGCGACCATCTCGGTCGCGGCGTTTCCGATGTCGATCTGCCCGCACGCGATGTTGTGAGGCCGCCCGTCCAGGGCGATGGATTTCGTCAGGCCGGTGATCGCGTGCTTCGTCGTCGTGTAGCCCGCGAAACGCTCGCGCGGGGTGTTCGCCGAAATCGAGCCGTTGTTGACGATCCGGCCGCCCTTCGGATCCTGATCCCGCATCGCGCGGTAGGCGGCGCGGGCGACGTGAAACATGCCGTTCAGGTTGACGTCGACGATCCTTCTCCAGTCCTCCACCGGAATGTCGCCGAAATCGTGCGGTGGAAGGGCCATGCCGGCGTTGTTGAACAGCGCGTCTAGACGGCCGAATTCCGCGACTGACCGCTCCACCGCCCCTGCGTCCGCGACATCGCAGGGCAGAATCACCGCCGCCGCGCGGCCCGCGGCCGCCTCCCCGAGTTTTTCGGCGCTCCGGGCCATCAGGCCCACGCGCCAGCCCGCCCCCAGGAACCGTTCGGCGGTGGCGCGTCCGATGCCCGACGACGCTCCGGTCACGATGATGCTTTTCATGTCAGAACGCCTTGAATGTCATGGTGGTCAGGGAGCGCTGGATCCCGGGAATCCGGTCGAGCTTCTCGTTGATGAAGCGGCCGATGTCCTCGTCCTCCGGGATGTAGATCTTCGCGAGCAGATCGTAATCGCCAGATGTCGAATAGAGCTCCGACACGATCTCCAGATCGTAGATCGCGTCGGCCACCTCGTAGGTCTTGCCGGGGTGGCATTGGAACTGCACGAAGACGCAGCGCATGTTTCTCCTCCTCCGGGGCGGGTTCAGGCTATTCGCCGAATTCCGGGCTTTCAAGCGTGAGCTTCGGCGCCGCCACCTCTCCCAGGTCGTCCGCGGTCAGGGGGCCCGAAGGCAGCGCGAGACTGCTCCTGACGCACCAGATCAGACGCTCGGCGGCCCGGGTGATGGCCACGTAGGCGAGACGCTTCCACAGGAGTTGGCCCGCCTCCTCGCGTCCCGATCGGGCGGCGTTCCGAATATCGGGCGCGAACACCTGCACCGTGTCCCATTGGGATCCCTGCGCCTTGTGGATCGTCACCGCGGCCCCGTGCAGGAACACCGCCCCCATTCCGGCGGCGAAGGGAATGAATGGTTCCTGTTCGCCCGGATGCTCGATCTTGACGATCGAGGCGACGGCCAGCCGCGGCTCTTCCGCCCCGAGCAGATGGAGCCGCGAAAACCCCGGCCGTCTGCCGGGGCCGAGGTAGACGGCCTGGGCGCCTTTGACGAGGCCGCGGGTTTCCAGATCGATGCGGCGCTTCCGGTGCTTGAGCGGCAGTTCGATCCCGTCGCAGATCAGCGGCTCCCCCGGCAGCAGATCGTCTTCGGGCGCCTCGAACGCGGTGCGGAAGGCGCGGATGAGCCGGATCCGGGTCGCGTTGGTCCAGACGAGGACGGGGGACCGCGCCATCAGGTCGCTTTCCACCCGTTCGCCGATCACGACCCTTCCGTCCCGCGCCGCGGCTTCCCGGACCATCCCGTCGAACGCGTCGAAGTCCAAGCCGGGGTCGGCGAGGGCGTGGGCGAGGTCGAGGATCGGGCTGTCGCCCTCCTGCCGGTGCACGCGGGTCAGCGTCATCACCTGCGGCGCGGGCAGTTTGTCGAACACCATGTTCCCCGATTCGCCGACGGGCGCGAGCTGCGCGGGGTCGCCGAACAGGATGAGCGTGGGGAATATTTCCCCGAGGTCGTCGAGCTGGCTTTTGTCCAGCATCGAGCTTTCGTCGACGAGGCCGATGTCCAGCGGATCTTCCCGCCGCTCCCAGCCGACGATGAAGTCCGATCCCCGCAGTCCGGCGGCGGCCAGCGCCCCCGGAACGGATCCGTTCGATTGGAAGAATTCGCGGGCCCGGTCGAGCGCGGCGTCGGTCATGCCTTCGACCTCCGGCCGTTCGCCCTCGCCCTCGCCTTCGGCGAGCCATTCGGCGACGCGCTCGTATTCGGGGTCGTAGACCGGGGTGTAGAGAATTCTGTGGATCGTCGTCGCGGGCACGCCCCGGTTGCGCAGCACGCTCGCGGCCTTGTTGGTCGGCGCGAGGATGGCGAGCGTGCGCCGTTCCCGGGCGCGGCGGCTTTCGTAATCTCCGGAGACGATTTCGACCCCGGCGTTCCTGAGCGACCGCGCGAGGTGGGCCAGCAGAAGGGTTTTGCCCGACCCGGCCTTGCCGAGGACGGCCCGCACCACGGATTGGCGTCCGTCCTTCCGGGGTTCCCACCCTTCGTCGAGCGTGACTCCGGACGCCCTCAGCACGTCCGAGATGGCGTCATAGGCTTCCGCCTGATCTTCGGAAAACTGCGTCGGGGGGAGATCCATGGCCCGGGCACCCTAACGGGCGCGCCGGGCGGACGCCAGTGGTCCGGCGGCCCGGGTCCGGTTCGGAAATGATCGCAGGAATCCATCCGATTCCCGACGCGCGCGCGCCGATTCGACCGTCGCGGACTCCCGCGCCAGGGGAATCGGCCGCGCGCCGGCGACTTGGATGCGAACACCGCATCGGTCGACGATGGTGGTCGGCGCGCTTCGACCATTCGCGTTGATCTTCGCGCGGCTCGCGCCGGTGATTCCCCGAATCCGCCGGCGCTCCATTCCATCGGGCGGCCGATTCGTTTCGATCCCCGCGGGGAGACGGGAGGCGCGCGGCCTCCCCGATACCGTCCTATCGGGACCGGGCGGCCTCGCGCGCGTCGTCCACGGTGCGCAGTCCGGCGCGGGGGGATTGAACCAGCACCGCCATGTTTCCGGGCAAATGTTCGTT
>JANQKA010000343.1 GCA_028281405.1 Hasllibacter sp.
GGCATGACGCCGTCGTAGGCGTCGATTTCGCGCACGATGTGGCCCTTCCCCAGCCCACCCACGGCGGGGTTGCAGGACAACGCGCCGACCGCGCCCGCCGACATCGTGACGAGCGCGGTGGACGCGCCGAGACGGAACGCCGCGTGGGCCGCCTCGCAGCCCGCGTGCCCGCCTCCCACGACGATCACATCGAAGTCCCGGTTCATCGTAACACCCGTTATCCGTCCCGGAAGTCCGCGGAGCGCGGTCTTTCCGCCGGGGCCTTTATCTTCAATCGGTGAAAAAGTCACGCGAATTTTTTTGCCGCTTCCGTGGATTCCGCGCGGCACGGCCGCGGTCCCGAATTGACGACGCGGCCGACGCCTCGGGAGTGCGTGGCGACATCCCGTTCACATGGTCTCCGGGATGCGGGTCTGGATTTCGCGGATTCCCGCTCCGGGAAGGAGGGCGCGGGGTCCAACCCCGCGCGGATGATCCGGGAATCCAAGTAATTTCGGCCAATTCGCCGAATTTCGTGGAATTCCGGCACGGGCGCGGAAGGTCCGCGAACTTTGCGTGTCGGGGCGGAATACACCGTCCGGATTGCTGGAGGTTCCGTCGAGGACCGCCGGGATTCGGGTCGCGTCGTTTCGTTGTTGTCTCCGATTATCCCGCGGGCCGGTGGCGTCGGGCATGATCCGCACGCGCGCCGCCTCCCGATTCGGAATGCGACTGGAATGCGAACGGCGCACATGCAGCCGATCGGAATGTCCAATCCCGGAGCGCATCCCACCGCCGACACCGATTCGATTCCGAGCCCCCGCCATCCGCGTTCGGAGTCGCCCCAGACCGCGGGGACGCCACCCGAAGCATTGAAGCTCGTCGGTGCAGCGCCGGCGGTTTGGATGAACCCGCGTGCGCAATCCGCGTGAAGTTCAACGCTGAACACCGAAGCTCGCCGACCACCATCGTCAACCGATGTGGTGTTCGCATCCAAGTCGCCGGCGCTCGATTCAATCGTCCGGCTTCGGCGTCGCCGGGAATGTTTCATGTGAAACATTCCGTCAAAACCTGGGGCGGCACAGGCCGGCTTCGGACATCCCCGTCCTCTTCGCCCGCTGCGCGCCTTGTTTCAATGGCTCCCGCCGCGCGCGGCCTGGGAATCCGACGCCGACCCGAATCGCTTGGATCGGCGGGTCGGACCCAAGGAATGCCGTCACGGTTGTGCTCAAGTCAGGCGGCAAGACGAAATTGCTTCGATTGTAACGCCCGAATCGGGCGCGGACATCGGCGGGCCGGGCCTCGGCATTCTCCGTCCCACTCGACCCGTGAACGCGCGGCCCGCGGGGTCTCGCGCGGGAGATTCTCCGAAGTAGTCCCGGACCCGTCGAGAATCGCGCGGCTCGGCGAACGGGACGGCGCGGACGGCACCCTCACCCTGATGGGACCGGCTTTCCGGCGACCGATGGGTTTGGCTGCCCGCGGAGGTGCCGCCCCCCGAATCGGAGGAACGCGCCGGAGGAAATGCGGGACCGCCGGGATGTCCCGGCGCGGATCGTCACGCCCGGTGGCGGGCCGGGGCCGGAATCCGGTCCATCGTGGATATGGCGGGGATTATCGAGGCCGCCGTTCCGATTGGTTGGCGCGGTGGAATGTTTCACATGAAACACTCACCCGCCACGCATCGGCGGGAGCGCGGTTCGTCCCATCTTCCGCCACGCCGGGACAGCGGTCGATGCGCCCGATTCCTCCGAAGTCCGTCGAATTCCTGCGTTCATGGTGGTTCGTCCATAAAAATCAAGGAAGCCGCCGAAAAACCGCGGATTATGGATCATCCGGCGAGGGTTCGACCTCTGCTTCCTCCGTCCCGCGGGGCCCGGGGCCGCTCGGTTCCGAGCGGCTTGGCATTCTGGACCGAAACCCCCGGATCCGGGTGGAATCACATGGGTTGAGGGCGGAGTCGGCGCGACCGGCACCAATCACCTGGATGAGCGAGATAGTCTGTTCGATGGTCCGACCGGTTTCCGTTGCGCGCGGAGGTGACGTCCCTACGGCGCGGCCGGCAAGCTCCAGTCAAGGAAGTCGCGGAAATTCCGCGGATTACGGATCATCCGGCGGGGGTTCGACCTCCGTTTCCTCCGTCCCGCAAGGCCCGGGGCCGCTCGGTTCCGGGCGGCCTGGCCTTCGGGACCGGACCCCCGGATCCGCATGGATGCACACCGGTTGCGGGCGGAACCGGCGCGACCGGCGCCAATCACCTGGACGAACGAGATAGTCTGTTTGACGGTTCGACCGGTTTCCGTGGCGCGCGGAGGTGACGTCCCTACGGCACGGCCGGCAATCTCCAGTCAATGAAGTCGCAGAAATACCGCGGATTACGGGTCATTCGGCGGGGGTTCGACCTCGGCGTCCTCCGTCCCGCAAGGCCCGGGCCGCTCGGTTCCGGGCGGCCTGGCCTTCGGGACCGGACCCACGGATCCGCATTGGAGCACACCGGTTGCGGTCGGAACCGGCGCGACCGGCACCAATCACCTGGACGGGCGAGATAGTCTGTTCGACGGTTCGACCGGTTTCCGTGGCGCTCGACCGTCAAGCTCCAGCCCTCCGGGGACACCCCGGAGACACGGGATTCGAACGGCCGCGCCGAGAGGCGGGACGCGTCCGGAAGGGGCCGAAATGGATTTACGGGCATGGTCGCGGCCGGCGTTCCGAAAGCGGTGACGCGGGAAATTGTTTCACATGAAACATTCCCGCCACGGCAAATCGGCTGGTGCGAGGTTTTGCGCATCCACCGTCATGCCATTCCGAAGTTGGAATTTCGCCCTATTCCCGAAATAACTCGGATCTCCCGCGTTCATGAGGGATCATCCATGCTAATCAGGGAATCCGCGGAAATTTCACGGATTCACGTAATATCGGGCCCGGGGCCGCGCTTTTTCGTCCTCCGCCCGCGTCGTCCTTAGGCGCGGGTCGCAACCCGCCCGACCTTCATCGGTGACGGAGCCTGTCCCGTCGAGAAACCCGCGGCATTGCGAATCGGGCCGTCGCGACCGGCCGCTTTCTCCTGGCTGGTATCGCTTTCCACGATCCGACCTGTTTCCGTGGCGCGGGGAGGAGCCGCCTCCAAGAGCGGCGGGGAGATGGAAGAATTGGAGTGTCCGCAACCGGCTTCCTGGCTCGAACGCCCTCGCCGGGAAGCGGGGCGCGACCGGATTGGGCCGTCGGAGGAATGACGGAAATGGTCGCGGCCAACGTTCCGAATACGGTCCGCGGGGAATTGTTCCACGTGAAACACCCGCCGCGTCGAATCGGCGGTGACGCGGTTCAGCTCATCTTCCGCCACGCCGAGGGATGTATCGCCCGGTTCCTCGGAATCCCGTGGATTTCCCGCAAACAATGGGAGTCAACAACCAAAATCAAAGATTCCGCTGAAAATTCGCGGATTCGCGGATCATCCGACCGGGAAGGAAACCGCCGAGCCGGTTATTGCGGAGTGAACCGACTCCCGACACGATCAACCTTCTGGCCCGGAAGCGCCGGGACGACGCGTGCCCGCGAGGGAGTCCATCGAATCCACGCGGCCAAATTCCAGATCCCGTCCGCGATGGAACCACCCCGCTGTGCGGTCGGCGACCACCGTCCCGGTCCTATACCGACTTGAAACACGTTCATCGCGCGCGCGAGTAAATCGGGAACGGCCGACGGGAGTACGCCCGTTTCCGCGCCGGCCTGACGAAGACTCCCTTCGATGCGGAGTTGTTTGACTTGCGCCGTCGCGGTTTCCGCCGATTTGTTCGCCTCCGCCAATTTTTCCTCGAGCGCGACGATTTGCTTTTTGTGGTCGGCCGTCAATCGCTCCGTGCGACGTTCGATGACCAAATCCGTTTTGCCCTCGGCGATCAATTTCGCCTCTTCGTCGGAATGGATCCGCGTGAGTAGGGCTTTGACTTCCTTGAGGTCCGCGCCGTCGAGTTTTTCCTCGAGCGTCGTGAGTTTCTCTTGGAGTTTCTTTTTCTCGACGAGGATTTCCTCTTTGTTCGCCACGACGGGCTCGGTCGCCTTTTTGACGGCCTCGTCGATTTGCGCTTGAATGTCCGGGGACCCGTTGGCGTCCTTGTCGTCGGAACGCCCTTTGGCCGCGCCTTTGAGCGCCTCGTCGATGAGTTGCTTGACGCCGTCCATGTCGGCCGTCAACGCGATCTCGTTGCCTTTGTCGTCGTAAAACTTCACGGTTCGAATCCCGGTAAAGAAAAGGTTGAGGAACCCATAAAACCGTTATTCAGGTCCGTAAACGACTATTTCAGGACCTATTAAAAATCCGTTCCCGCAAACGACATACGAAGCACGAGTCTTCCTCGAGCGCTTTGTTACCATAATCGCCCGGAGTGATCGATCCCACCGGACGTTGCCACAACATGTCCGCGGCCAAATCGCGCACGCCGTTGTCGTCGGCGCGCGTTTCAACGTCGCGGCCGTTGATTCGTTTCGTCCAACCGCGGCCGAAATTTTTCCACGTGCGCAACGTGCGCATCCACGCGAGGCGCGAATCTCAAAGCTTGTTCATCAGGTGAAGTAACCCGTGCTCGTTTTGATGACGTTCAATCGCGTCGAGTGTAAGGAAGCCGACCGCGCCGTCGGGCGTCGCGCCGATTATCCTCTGCAGGAATTTCGTCGAGCGCACGGGACCCGAATTGACCGCGAAATCGAACACGGCGTAATCGATTCCCGTGGGAAGATCGTTGGCGGCCACTTGGCACCAATACTGACGATAGTAAATGTCGAGTACCTCGTCCTCGTCGATTTCCGCGACGGACCGCGCCGACAATTTCATGCGCGAACGGTAGCCGTCGTATACGCGTTGCGTGACGCCGCGGTTCGTCGCGCCGCCGGGATCCTTCGGGTGATTGACGAAACCGCCCTCGTGAACGAGGACATGTTGAACGCATGCGTTGAACGCGCGGACTTTCATTCGGCGCCGAACACGGGGGCGGTCCATTTGTCGGACTCGAACGTTTTCGACGGTTTGGCTTTGTCGAGTTCCTTCGACGCCCTTTCGATCCAATCGTCGTCGTCGCGCCGTTTGGCCGTGCTCAACATCGCGGGCGACACTTTGAAGTCGCGCCATCGTGGCGTGTCGAATTTGGGATCGGGTTCCGCCGCGTCGAGTTTCTTTTTGGCGTCGTCCATCCAGTTGGAATTCTCCGCGGGACGGCGCGTGTAAACCGCCGGGATTTCATATCCCGTCCACTTTTCGCCGGAGAAAGTGTCGTCCTTTCGCCGTTTCCGCGATTTGTCCGCGGCCGCGAGTTTTTTCTTTTCGTCGTCAACCCAACTCATGGCGACCTCCTATCGCGCGAACATAACACGTTTAAAATGTCGGCGCGACCGATGTTTCAGGAAGATGCCGTCAAATGCACGACGGTCACGCCGCCTTGTTCCTCGACCGACGCCAATTTTATCGCGGCGCCCGACGGCAACGGTCATGAACTTCCCGCGCCAGTGCGCTTTTCCCGTAAATTGGCGAATCGGCCGAATACATGTGGACACCGGATCATCGGCCTGGGTGGGCGGGGCCCGCCATTTCGCGGCGCGGAAGCCTGTGAAATCCAACCGGCACGCTTCACCGCCCGCGCGGCCAGGAAGATCTTCCGCATGCGGGGTCGCCACGCCATTCCAACCTGTCCGTTCTCGTCGAGACGGACCGG
>JANQKA010000378.1 GCA_028281405.1 Hasllibacter sp.
CTCCAAGACGGATGGATGGGAGACGAGGGCCGCGAGAAATCCGCGGTTCGTGGCCGTCCCGGCGACGAACGTGTCGTCCAATCCGGAGCGCAGGATTCGAAACGCCGTTTCCCGATCCGGGCCGTGGGCGATGACCTTTGCGATCATCGGATCGTAATGGGGAGTGACCTCGTCCCCCTCCCGCGCCCCGGCGTCGACCCGGAGGCCTTCCCGCTCCGGAAAGGACAGGCGGTGCAGGCGGCCGGTCGCGGGAAGGAAGCCGGCTGCGGGGTCTTCGGCGTAAAGGCGCGCCTCGACTGCGTGGCCGGATATTGAAAGGTCGTCCCGGGAGAACGGCAGGGGGGATCCCTCCGCCACCCTTATCTGAAGCTCGACCAGATCGAGCCCGGTTATCGCCTCGGTCACGGGATGCTCCACCTGAAGGCGGGTGTTCATCTCCATGAACCAGAATCCGTCCGGGCGGGGCGGGCCGGAACCGTCCACGATGAATTCCACCGTGCCCGCTCCGAGGTAATCCACCGCCCGGGCGGCGCGGACGGCCGCGTCTCCCATGGCCGCGCGCGTCTCCTCCGTCATGCCCGGCGCGGGGGCCTCCTCGATCACTTTCTGGTGGCGCCGCTGCAGCGAGCAGTCGCGCTCGAACAGATGCGCCACGTTGCCGTGGGAGTCGCCGAACACCTGCACCTCGATGTGGCGCGGATTCGCGATCCACTTCTCGACGAGGCAGTCCGGATCCCCGAATCCCGCCGCGCCCTCGCGCCGGGCCGCCTCCAGCGCCTCGCGGAAACCTCCCGGATCGTCGACGCGCCGCATTCCCTTGCCGCCGCCGCCGGCCCGCGCCTTCACGAGGACGGGGTATCCGATCCTATCGGCTTCGGCCGCGAGGCGGCCGGGATCCTGGCTTCCGCCGTGATACCCCGGCACGACCGGAACCCCCGCCTCCTCCATCAACGCCTTGGCGCGGTCCTTCAGCCCCATCCGGCGGATGGCCTCCGCCGACGGACCTATGAATATCAGGCCCGCGTCCCCCACCGCTTCCACGAATTCGGGATTCTCCGACAAAAAGCCGTAGCCCGGATGGACCGCGTCCGCTCCCGCGTCGAGGGCGGCCGCGAGTATCGCCCCGGCGTTCAGATAACTTTCCGAGGCGGGCGCGGGACCGACGCGCGCGGCCTCGTCGGCCATTTCCACATGCGGCGACGACGCGTCCGCGTCGGAGTGAACCGCGACAGTCGCGATGCCCAAACGGCGCGCCGTGCGGATGACCCGGACGGCGATTTCGCCGCGGTTGGCGACGAGGATTTTTCGGATCATTGTTCCGGCCTCCCTCCCCCCGGGCGGACATCCCTTTGGAGTCGGTTCGTCGTCCGGAAGAAACCCGAACTCGCGCGCGCGCCACGGCCCCCTTCCCCGGCGCTCACGCGTCCACCTCCCGATCCGGTCGCGCGCGGACCGCGCCCCACCCGGATCCCACCGGAGTCGTCAGCGAATCTTGGCTTCATCGCACGCGTCCCGCCAAGCCGTGCTCAATCCATGCCGCCATTCCGTGGCTTCGAATCCAAGTTTGTCGCTTTCGGGCATGGGGGAATGGAACACGTCTTCGGCGATGGTCTCGAACAATTCGTCCACGATCTCGGAGTAATCGTTTTTGGCGAGGATCGCCAAGGTCTGGGAGGATGTTCCCCCCTTTTCCCGAAACTCCGCGTTCAACCTGACCACATTCACGACATCTCCGCATATTTCCGGCCAATCGGTCCGCGGGGAGCCCCGAATGACGGGAAGAAGCACCCCGACCCGCCTTTCCTGATCGACAACGGTGGTCTCCGCCCAGGCCCGAGGCGGAGCCGTCGGCAGGAGCATGAGCGCGGTGAACAGCGCGGCGGCCAGGGACATCGGGATTCCACGGAACCGCTCCACCGGCGGAGCGCTCCGCCGCCCCTCCCGGAAGCGGGCCGGAAAGGCGGCCACCCGTCCAACACCGGGAGCGTCGGAAACGGGTGCCGCCGCGATTGGCCGGATATCCGTGAATCCCACTTCGATCTCCTTCCGCGTTTCGGTCATCCGCCAGACCCGGCGATCGCGCGGGGACGAAACCGGCCGCTTGAGCGAAGCCGATGGCCACGGAGAACCGTGGAGGCGATGACGCCCCGGGCCTCCCCGAAACCCGTCCCACTGTCCCCCCGCTCCGCGGACCGGCGTCCGGGTCGGACGGGAACCTCGGTATCCCCCCGGACGGAGCGCGTCAACCGCGGAACCGGGCCGCTCCGGAACGCGGCGGCCCAAAGCCGGGCGGTCACCCGCGCCTCACATCCGGAACACGCCGAACCGCGTCTCACCGATCGGGCGGTTGAGAGCTGCGCGGAGCGACAGCGCGAGCACCTCCCGCGAGCGGCGCGGATCGATCACCCCGTCGTCCCAAAGCCGCGCCGAGGCGTAGAGCGGATGGCTTTGCCTCGCGATCATTTCCTCGGTCGGCCTTCTGAAGGCCGCCTCGTCCTCTTCGGACCAAGATTCGCCGCGCCTCTCTATCGCCTCCCGCCGCACGGTCGACAGCACCCGCGCCGCCTGTTCGCCTCCCATCACGGCGATCCGGCTGTTCGGCCAGGTCCAGAGAAACCGCGGCGAATAGGCCCGCCCGGCCATGCCGTAATTGCCCGCGCCGTAGGAGCCGCCGACGATCATCGTGATCTTCGGCGCGGCGGTGGTGGAAACCGCTCCGACCATTTTCGCCCCGTGCCGCGCTATGCCGCCCGCCTCGGCCGAGCGTCCCACCATGAACCCGGTGATGTTCTGCAGAAACACCATCGGAACGCGCCGCTGCGAGCAGAGCTCGATGAAATGGGCGCCCTTCACCGCGCTTTCCGAAAACAGCGCCCCGTTGTTGCCGAGAACGCCGACGGGAACGCCATCCAGATGGGCGAAACCGCAAACGAGCGTCTCGCCGAAACGCGACTTGAATTCATCGAGCCGGGAGCCGTCGACGACGCGCGCGACGATCTCCCGGATGTCGTGCGGCTTTTTCGGGTCCGCCGGAACGATCCCCATGATCTCTTCCGGGTCGTAAAGCGGCGGTTCGGGGGTCCGGCGCCCGGGCGCGGCGGCGGGTCGCGCGCCCAGGTTGGCGACGATGGACCGGGCGATCTCCAGCGCGTGGGCGTCGTCTCCGGCCAAATGATCGGCCACTCCGGACAACCGCGTGTGAAGGTCTCCTCCACCCAGTTCCTCCGCCGTGACGGTCTCCCCCGTCGCGGCCTTGACCAGCGGAGGCCCCGCCAGGAAAATCGTGCCCCGCCCCTTCACGATGATCGTTTCGTCCGACATCGCCGGCACATAGGCGCCTCCGGCCGTGCAGGATCCCATCACCACTGCGATTTGAGCGATGCCCTTGGCGCTCATGTTGGCCTGGTTGAAGAATATCCGCCCGAAATGCTCGCGGTCGGGGAACACCTCGTCCTGATTGGGAAGGTTCGCCCCACCGGAATCAACGAGGTAGACGCACGGAAGATGGTTCTCCTCCGCGATCTCCTGCGCCCGCAGATGCTTTTTAACCGTGATCGGGAAGTAGGTCCCGCCCTTCACGGTGGCGTCGTTGGCGAGCACCATGACGTCCCGGCCGGCGACGCGGCCCACCCCGGCGACGGCGCCGGCGGCGGGAACCCCGTCGTCA
>JANQKA010000381.1 GCA_028281405.1 Hasllibacter sp.
GACATAATTTTCGGATTTGGTTCCGGAGACGATTTCGGCGGAGGCTCCGGAAGCGACACGCTGATCGGCGGCGAAGGCGATGATGCCTTGGCCGCGGACTTCAGCCATCATGACAGGATATTCGGGGGCCCGGGGAACG
The DNA here is from genome assembly GCA_028281405.1 of Hasllibacter sp. GTDB lineage: Bacteria > Pseudomonadota > Alphaproteobacteria > Rhodobacterales > Rhodobacteraceae > JANQKA01. Next base: position 140 of record JANQKA010000381.1, read on the forward strand.
ATATCATCCGTGGGCAGGGAGGAGGGGACACCGCCCTGTATTTGGGCGATGTTCATGACTACAGGTTTGAAATGGGAAGCGGTTCCACAAGCCTGAGGGTCGTGGATCATACGAATGGAGGCCTGGATGGAATCGACGAAGGCGCCGACACGCTTGACGCGGTGGAGTGGATCGAGTTCGGCGACGGAACGCCGGTCGCGACCGCCAACTTCCATTTCGCCACCGAAGCCGGAGCGGCGCGGTCTTTGACGGGAGGGGCGGATCGGGATATTTTTCATGTGACGGGCGCGGACTTCGAATTGACGGGAAACGGAGGCGCCGACATATTCCAGTTCCTGAATTCCGGGGACAGCACGGCCGCCGCGCGGACAACGATTCTGGATTTCGATCCGGCCGAGGGCGACCGCATCCTTTTGCAAATGATTTCCGGTTTGGATGGGCTTCTGGAGATCGACGTGGACACGGAAACGGAATCGGGGTACACTTTACTCACTCCTCCGGGTTCGAATTTTCAGTTGCGCGTCCAAGGCTCCCACCCGGATCTGCTCGATCACGTAATTTATATCGGCGATCCCGCGCGGTTCGCGGAGACAGCGAATGCCGCGGTTCGATTGCTCCGCACGGACGAATTGGATGCGGTCGACACCGAGAATGACGCCCGGATCGGGTTGGACTCCGAATACGGGGTCATGGAAGAACACCACGCGTGGGGAGGGGCGGCGGAAATGGCCTCCGATATCGAAGACTGGGTTTCGGAATTTCCCATTGGCGCGGCCGACGAACCCACCGAACAGGGAACCTCCGACCTAGGCGTGGTCGCCGAATACGAAATGGACAACGCGACTCCTTGGATTGAGGTCGCTCCCGAATACGTGACGAACGCTTTCGAAGCGGGCGTGGACTATGTGTTCAACAATTAGGGCGCCGGCGGAAGCGGGAACCGCTATCCGCCGGTTGCTCCGAAACCAAGACAAATCACGACGCACACATGAAAGAGGACGAGAACCATGAAGAAATTATTCGACGAAACCCGCCTGGACGGCCGGCTCGGATTGCCGTCCACGGTGATGGTCGGTCCGCGCGGAGCGCGGACGCCCATCGGAATGCTCGCCGCCGCGGCCGCGCTGGCCGGTTGCGGTGGAGGTGGAGGGAGTTCCGCCCAAGGGGGGCGAACCTTCGGGGATTCGGATCATCCGCTCGCGGACCTGACGGTGGACGCCGGAACCGACATCGTCCCGATCAACCTTTCCGCGGCTTACTTCGAGGTCGGCGATGGTGGCGCTCCGAGTTTCGGGGCGACGCTGGAGAACGGTGAGGATTTGAGCGCCGCCGGCCTGAGGCTCGATGGGGGGAACCGCATCGTGGGCAGCATCGACGACGCAGGGACCGTGGCGGTCCTCGTCACGGTCGACGACGGGAACGGCGAAACGTTCACAAGGAGTTTCACCATCACGGCGGAGAATCCGGCTGAAGGCGGAGGCAGACCCAGGGTCGATATCTCCCAACTCGCGGGGGACCGGCGGGCGGTCACCGGCGAGGAGATTTCCGCCATCGACGTCACGCGCGGCTTCCGCGACCCCGACGGTGGCGAGGACGATCTGACCTACGCGGTCGAGTTCAGCCGAACCGGCCATGGGCTGACGTTCCACGAAACGACCAACGAGATCACCGGCGAGTTCTCCGGAACGGAGGACGTGACGGCCATAGTCACCGTCACGAACGGCGACGACGGAGGCGCGGTCGAGCACAGGATCATAATTTCGGCCAACCGAATGCCCACGGCCGGGGAGGCGCCCCTTCCCGAAAACTTGTCCGCGGTGGCTGGGCAATTGATCGCGCCCATGGATATGGCCTCGGCGTTCATGGATCCCGAAGGCACGCCGATGACCTTCGTGGTGGAAATGGCGGACGGGTCGGAATTGGCGGATGCAGGGTTGATGACTCGGGACGGTATGATCATGGGCGCTCCGGAATCGGCGGGAGTCATGAGGATCAGGGTCACCGCCACGGACGCGGACGGGGCCAGTTCGTCCCGGGAAATCACCATCACCGTCGCGGAGGCGGATTCGCCCACTCCGGGGGACGACCTG
>JANQKA010000392.1 GCA_028281405.1 Hasllibacter sp.
TTTCGAAGCCAGCGTGGAAGGAACCGGAGCGGGATTGGATACGATTGGACTGCGGATCGACAGGGACACGGGATTGATCAGCGGCACCTACACGGGAGGAGCGACCGAAAGGATCTCAATCGGCGCCCGCGACGAAATCCAAGGAAACGATGTTGAGACATTGAGCATACGTCTCGTGGCGGTGGACAGGCCGATAATCGTGTGGACCACTGATGATGACAGGGGAGGACATATCGTCGATCTCGGACTGCAGTTTTCCCGAACGCACACCGGCCAAAATATGCAATATGAAATCCTCCCGATCGGAACCCGTGGCGCGGTTCACGATGAAACAGGTTTGTATTGGCAAGGCGGATATGGACCCGGAGGATTGAATTATTCCGCGCATCTGGGAGGAAACTTTCGGAGTTCGACGGATATCTTTCTGACCGCGAGGCAAGTCGAAGTTAATAACGGCGTCAGGACGGTTCGGGAAAGCGTGCGAATCGGCATCGAGGCCAACGCGGCTCCGGATGCGGTGGGAGACCTCCGAACGAACAGCGAATTCACGACGCGCGGAGACGTGGTGGACATCGATGCCGGAGGGGCGTTCAGGGACGCGGATGGCGACGACTTGACGTACTCGGCGACGGTCGGGACGAATCGCGAGACATTGGAGAGCGCGACGGGTTTGAGGATCGACCACGACACGGGACTGATTCACGGAATATTCAACGATGGGTCCACTGGGCGGATAAATTTGGATGTGAATGTGACCGCCTCCGATGGAAAGGTCGGTGGGAATTTAACCAGGGTGCTTCGGATAACGACCAACACGGATCCGGTCAGTGATTTCGGAAATGTCGTGAAGGCGCGCTCCAGCGACAACTCCGTGCTCATGAATTTGAGGTATTCGGATCCGGACGGGGATCTGGTAGTCATTCATCATGACGATGTCGTGGACGACGAAGGAATGACGCTTGCGCAATCGTTGAACGCAATTGGGCTCGGATACGACCCGAGGAGCGGAATCGTCAGCGGGACATACACCGGGGGTGGGAATGATCAGGTCACGGTACATGTCAGCGACGGGAAAGGAGGGGCGCTGAAGCATGTTTTTGATTTGCGGATCAACACTCCGCCGCGTCCGGTCGACAGGGCCGAACCTCAGGGATTCGCGTCGGGATCCACGATCACCCCTTTTGACGCGTCTGGATTGTTCGAGGATACCGACCCGCTGACATACAGGGCGACCCTTTTCGGCTCGAATACACGGTTCGTGGATGCGGGATTTCAAATAGATCCTTCGAGCGGGGTGATAACGGGAGCACCGCGCGGGGAGACCGCTTCGCAATCGGGCAGGGAAATTTACAATGTGACGGTGATCGCCTCGGACTCGTGGGAGGTGGCGTCCACAACGATTCAGTTCATTTCGAATTCCGCCCCCGTGACGACGGAATTCGGGAATAATTATCCCAATCAATCCGTTCGGCCGGGTGGACTGGTGAATTTGAGGGGATTCGGTTCCCGGGAATTTCTTGATCCTGATTCCGGTGACAGCTTGACATACAGCGCGGTGGTTCGAAATTTCGCCACGGGGGCGAGGCCCAAAATCGAATCCTTGGAAAGCGTGGGGCTGGAGATTTCCGAAATCGACGGTGCAATCACGGGGAATTACCTGTCCGTGAAGGCGAGGGAGATTCAAGTCACCGCCGAAGACAAATACGGAGGAACCGCCCAATTGACATTCCTTCTCGTTCCGCAAACACCTCCCGAAGGAGGAAATTCAAGCCCCGTGCGGACATCTATTCCTGATGCGAGATGGAAAACCTCGTCGCCCATCAGACCCTTCGACGTCACGGGCCACTTTCAAGATCCGGACGGCGACACTCTCGTTTACAACGCGACGGTTCGGCATCAGGACCGATTGGAAAATTCGGGTTCGACATTGTCACTTTCGGAGATCAATTTGGAAATCGACAGGGACACGGGAATCATATCGGGCCAACTTGATCCGGTCAGGGACACCTACGTGATCGACGTGACCGCGTATGATCAAAGGGGCGGGACCGCGACAAGCGCCTTCCGCGTATCGACCACGAATCCCGGGCCGAATGTCAAAGAGTCGGAGGTGTCGGTATTCAACTATCCCGGCCTTGCCGTCCGGTGGGATTACGCGGATATTTTGTTTCAGGATCCGAACGATGATCCATTGACGTACCAAGCGGCGCTGAAGTCGGTCGGCCAATCTGTTTTGCCGTTGGAATACGCGGGGATGGAGATCGACCCGGATACCGGTGTGATTTCCGGTTATTTCATGCTTTTGGGCCAGTTGACATACAACGCCATCGAGATAACGGCGGCCGATCCACACGGTGGAGAGGCGAAGGCGCTGATTCGCTTCGCCGGAAGCGGCGGCGGAATTCAACCGGCTCCTGGAAACAAATCTCCGATGGCCACCGGCGTTTTTCTTCCAACGGAGTATTTGGAGGCCGGAGCCACGTTGAATCGGCCGATTACGGTTGGCGAAGAGTTTTCGGATCCCGATGGCGACACGTTGATTTATCGGGCGGATTACGGGCTTACCGAGGATGTGAATGGTGTGGCGAAAAAGGGGGTGCTGTCGTTGATTGGTCTCGAAATTGATCGCCATACCGGTGATATAACTGGTAGACTCAAGTCGGAAATAAATGTCGATGCTTTCGTATCCGTCACCGCGTTCGATCAAAGGGGAGGACACGTCACCGCCAACTTCCGGATAAAGACGAACAACAACCCTCCCGAATCCTTGCTTCCGAAGACGGAATTTTCCGCCGTCCGGGGACAGTCGGCCGCATGGGATCACGCGGAATCCTTGTTCAGGGATCCGGATGGTGAGAGTCTGACCTACGAAGCAATTCTTTTTTCGGACGCGCTCGGTGTATCTGACAGATCGTTGGCGAGCGCCGGCCTGGAGATCAATCCGGTAACCGGGGTGATTGGAGGCGTGTTCCTGGTCGCGGAAGATGGCTGGCGGATCAAGATGACAGCCGCGGACCAAAGCGGCGAGGAGGCGACATCGAATCTCGTTCCGCTGTATGTATCGCCTTCCAATCCGGCCGATCGGGGGAATGGCTCTCCCATCGCCGACCCGATTGATGGCATAACCCTGGTGACGGGCACGACCGTTCCCGCTCCGATCGGGATCGCTAGTTCATTCAGCGATCCCGACAACGGCGACAGGTTGATTTACGGGGCCACCGTTGGATCGGAATTCAAAGCACTGTCAACGGTTGGCCTTGAAATCGACCGAGATTCTGGGGAAATCAGCGGCGTGTTCACGAGCGCGTCGGACGTGACCGTCACCGTAACCGCCTATGATCAAAGGGGCGGACATGCTTCAAGCGATCTGGCAATCACCGCGATCGAAAACCCCGCGCCAGTCGCGGGGAGTGAGCCACTCCGAAACTTTGTGCTAAAATCCAACACGCCGGTGGGCCACGTTGATGTCGCCGGGGCGTTCACTGACCCGCATGGCGACGACTCCTTGTTGAATTTTTCCGCGGTCGTTCTCGGACCCCGAGGAAATTCCGGTTTGGAGACGTTGGGGTTGAGGATCGACGAGGACAGTGGGGTGATCAGCGGCATGTTCACCGGTACGGAGAACGCCGTTGTTCGCGTATCCGCGGTTGATCCCGAGGGCTTGTCTTTCAATCGGGATTTCGACGTCAAGGTTATCGACACGGCTTCGGATATCACGGGCACCACCGAAGACGACCTGATATTCGTCGGGGCGGGGCCGGACGTGGTGGTCGGGGGTGAAGGGAAGGATATCGCTGTGTTCGCCGGTTCCCCGGACGATTTCTCAATCGAGTCCGCACGGTTCATTGAATCGGGACGGAGAGGGGTGGAGATCGAAGTCGCGGCTACGCTCCCCGGGCGGGAACTCGACATCGACACCCTGCGGGGTGTCGAGGCGTTGAAATTCTCCGGAGGGCAACTCCTCGACGCATCGGACTTCCCGTTGGTCGCCATTAACGCGCCTTGGATTGGCCTCATGGTCGTCGGCAAGGAAATAACGCCGATCAATGTGGAATCCTGGTTCACGGGCGGTGGATCCCGGAACTATGCGGTGACCATCACGCCGAACACCGGATCGGGAATCGTGTTCGATGGCGCCAGCATGCTTTCCGGAACGCCGACTGGGGACATGACGATCACGGTGAGAGCCACGGCGGGTGGGGCGAGCGCCACGCACACCCATCGCGTGATCGCTGTGATCGAGGGCACGCCGGAAGACGACGTCGACTTGACCGACACATTGGGTGGGGGACGGAGTCTGTTTGGCCTTGATGGTGATGACGCGATTGACGGTCGAGGAGGATCGGACGAAATTCACGGCGGCCGCGGAGACGACTCGATCAAGGGCGGCGCCGGCGACGATACGCTTCATGGCGGATTGGGCGACGACTTCCTCTACGGCCATTCGCTGGCGTTCGCCGGTTCGCCTTCCGACAGGGATTCCGCTGTATATCAAGGAGGCATCGTCGATTTCCGGGTGGATATCGACGACATGAACCGAATCTTGTTGACCGACACCAATGGCCGCGACGGAATTCACGAGGGCCGGGACGTCTTGTCGAACATCGATGAGATCGAATTCGGCGGAGGATTCACGCTTGCGGCGGAAAACATCCGCGTCGGGTCAGGTGGTTCCGCCTTGTCGGGAGGATCCGGGGAGGATTTACTGTATGGAAAAGGTGGAGGCTACGTCATCACGGGCGGAAGCGGCCGCGACATATTCCAATTCCTGACGGCCGCGGATGGGGTTGGCTCCACGATTTCCGACTTCGATTCGTCGACCGGGGGCGACCGCATCGCCTTGGGTGCGGAAATCGGTCCGGTCGTGGTTTCGGACAACGGTGTCGACACCACGCTGAGGAATTCGGACTCTTCCTTTTCGCTGACCATAACGGGAGTTCACGCGCTGAGGGAGGGAGAGCATTTTCACCACATCGGGGTCGCTCCCGACCGCGCCGACCCATCGAAGGTGATCGGGCCGACGAATTTCAACCTTCTGGATCATTCCAGTTTCTCGTTTCCGGATGATGAATCCTTCGTTGGAACTTGGCGCGCGGACAATTTCAGGGGCGGACCGGGAGACGACCACATCGATGGCGCGGAGCACGGTTCCGCGGCCATAGACCAGGATCGGGCGTTTTACGATGGAGGGTTTTCGGACTTCACGATCGAGCGGGATTTCCATGATCCCTCCCGTGTCGTTGTGACCGACTTCGATCACGGGGATGGAATCGATCCCGGTCGGGGTGGAGACGAGGGCCGGGACGAACTGGAGAACATCGAGCACATTCATTTCCTCGCGGGCGGGGAAGTGAGAATGACGGGCGGTTCGTTTCTGTCCGCGGATGGTGTCCAACTGAGTGTCTCCGACATTCGATTCGGAGGGCCGGGCGGCGGGACGCTGTCGGGTGACGCGGGAGCGAATTTTTTCCACGGAAAGGGAGGAGGATTCACGCTCACAGGCGGCGCCGGGGCCGACGCGTTCCAATTCCTGACACCCGACGACAGCGCGGTCGAAAATCCGACCAGAATTCTCGATTTCAACAATACCGGCGGAACTTTGAGCGGTGACGGCGACACGTTGAGATTCGCGTTCGCCGAAGGCCGTGAAGACTTCACCGTGAGCGTGTCGGCCGGAACGCTCATCTTGAATCATAAATACTCGCATTTCTCTCTCGAAATCGTCGGCCGTACCGAATTGCTTCCCGGCGAATATGTGTTCGTCGGAAACCCGCCGCCGGAGGTCGGATCCCAAGGTGGGAGACAGCGGAACGGTGACGGCCCTCATTCGCCGAACCAAACCGTCCGCCCGAATGAAAAACGTGAGATCGAGGCGACGGAATTCGAAGGAAACCCTTCGGAGGCCGAGATTGCCATGAATGGCGTTTCGGTGGTTGCCGATGGAGACGGCGCGCGCCGGGCCGAACCGGACGCCGGAGAAACGGAGGTCGCCAATTTTGAGGTCGGCGCGCCCGAAGTGGAAACGACCGATGGTTGGATGGAGGAAGCCCCCTTCGCCGAGCACGGAGGGCGTGGAGAATTGTCGTTCGCCGACGAAATGGGGTCGATGCCGGAACACGTCGTGGGCGAATTGAACCCCGGTGATGCATATGCCTTTTCTTTGGAATTCACCTGAGAGAATGGTGTTTGATAAAGTCATCGCGGCTCACCGAGTGCGGGAATCGGCGTCCGAATGGATTACATCTCGATGGCGCATTCATGTTGCCGGAGTTCAATCACTTCCGCACGGAAGATCGACTGTCGGGCCGGGGCCACAGACTGACCGTACGTGCGCCTCGCGGAAATTTGGCTCAAGTGAACAGAATTCACCCCCGGGAGGCTGTGAGACGGACGATGCCCGGCTGAAGCGGACAGTGGAGGAACTTTCCTCCGAAAATTCGAAATTCAGGTCGCGGAATTCGCAATCCGCCGCCAGACGCGAACATGCGCGCTTGGCGCTGGTTGCCTGCCGGGAAAGCACCCGAGAACGCGGTCGATGAATTATTGGGATTCGCGATATGCGACAACGCCTGTTCATGCTCCATCGCGATCCGCGCCCGTTGCGGAAGATTGTCACAATTTCTTGGTCATGGTCGGGGGCGCGCTGATCGGCGGAGGCTGCGTGGGCCGGGGCGGTCCCGCGAGATCGGCGGAACAGGGTTCGGATGCACGGGACGCTCGTAGGTCGACTGTTCGTGCCTCGGATTTCCACATCTCCAAAACCGGAACGGGGAGCGGCCCGATTCATTCACCCTGATGGACGGCCGGACCAATGCGCGGGGTTGCCACGCCCGACCGCGGTCCCGCCCCCCGGGTCAGGGTGGGGGACGAGGTGTCCGCGACTCCCGCGCCGCGCGAATTACGATATTTTCGGTTGAACTTTCCGTGAACCCGCCAAAATCCCTTAATTTCGAAGGGAAAACTGTTTGCCTTGAAGGGAATTCAAGTGGATTGCCTCCACGGTAAGCGGGATGCGCGCCGCCACGGCGCCGCGCGGGTTACGAGTTGGCGACGGAGACGGACCACGGCGCGGGGCGGGCACGTCGCGCCGACCAGAGGTCCGACCCCGAACAATTGATGGGAAGGAAATGGAAAGCGGCGGTTGGAACGCCGGACAATGGACAATGGAGAGCCCGATGCGCGACTGTTTTCCCTTCATCCGCGGATACGCCAAGAGACGCGGCGCCGTATTCGAGGCCGCGGGCGCCGCGGCGGCGCTCGGGGCGCTTGCCGGATGCGGCGGCGGGGGTGGCGGAGGCGGAGTCGCGGGCGGCGATTCCGGCGGATCCCAGGACGACAACCTTCTCCCCGGAGGGGATGGAGGAGACACCCGGACCGGTGATTCGGCGATTCGGCCCGAAGACGCGGGACCGGGCGACGACAGGATCGGGCGCGGAACGGGCGACGGGACCATCGACGGCGGTGGAGGCACCGACACCGTGGTGTTCGGCGGGGCGCTGGCCGGATTCTCGATCACGAGGGAGGTTGAACTCCGGGGCGGAAACGCGGTCGAATTCTTCGTCGTGAGCGACATCGACGCGGATGACGCAGGCGACGAGGGCACCGTCAGGCTGGTGAACGTCGAACTGCTTGAATTCGGGGGCGGGGGTCCCGTCGAGGCCGGATCCCTCGGCGCGGCGTTGACCGTCATGACCGGGGACGGCGGGGCCAACACGATCACCGGTGATGACGGGAATCAGACGATCGGCGGCGGTGGCGGGAACGATGTCATCGACGGTGGCGGAGGAGAGGACACCGCGGTTTTCTCCGGCGACCGCGACGAATACGGCATCGACCGCCATGTCGAAGGATCGGCGGACACGCGATACGTCGTACTGCATTTGAACGGCGGCGGAGACGGGGAGGACACGCTTTCGAACATCGAATTCGTCCGGTTCGGCGCGGGGGATCGCACCGCCGTGGGAGCGCTGCGGGTGGACGGGATTGTCGGCGGGTCCGGAGAGGACACGCTGGACGGAGGCCCCGGAGATCATGATCAGACGATAACGGGCGGCCGCGGCGACGACACTATCGACGGCGGAGGCGGCGTCGACACAGTGGTGTTCTCCGGCGCCCGCGACGCCCAAACCATCCATCTGAACGTCGACGGCTCCGCGATCACCGGGGTCGTGGTCGAAGGCCCCGATGGCCGGGACGATCTCGCCAACATCGA
>JANQKA010000397.1 GCA_028281405.1 Hasllibacter sp.
CCGGTTGTTCCTCGAGGCCGTCCGTTGACATTCACACGCGTGATCCGTGGCGGGACATTCCCCATGTCACGGACGGGCCAGTTCCAAGGCGCGTTCCAAATCGGGATCCCTCCTCAAATCCTTTGGAAATTCGAACCGCCCGCTATCGGGATTCCAGCCAGTCGTCGTCCCGGAGCAGTGCGCCATATGGAAGCCTGGATGAGGGCGGTAGTTGCCCCGCCCAACCGTCCGCTTCATCCACTTTCCGCCGTACGTGTGTATCTCCTGCCATCCGTCCAATCGGCAAAATATGGAGGAGGGGCGGGCGCACCACTTCGCTGGGCAGGGTCTGTCTGGCACGGCCCGCCAATAATGGTTTTGCTGCCCGCGCTCGGTGGCGTCCCGAGCTGCGGGATACACCCAACTTCCCGAGATAATGATCCCGCCGCGCAACGCCCGCCGGGCCGCGTCAAATACGCTCTGCCCAGTTGTCGGGATCACGAGTTCGTCAATATCGCAATTCAAAACCGCCTGGGATCCGGCCCCCATATCCACGCGGGTGAGGTTGAGCATGGCGTGTTGCAACGAACCTATCCAAATCCGATGGCCATTCGGCTGATCCCCTTCGCCGCCGTAAGTGAATGGAGATCCCACGACCCGGATCACGTCGAGCCCTTTCACACCGGCGAGCGTTGCGGCAATATCGTCCAGATTATAGCGATCCGAGACGTTGTCGTAAAACACGACCGCGTCGGCTCCATGCGCCCGGACGTGAAATCGTGCCCAAGCGGATATCCAGTCGAGGTCGTTGTTTCGGGAGAGGGTTTTCAACAACCTGCGCCCGTGGAATGCCGGGGCTTCGGAAGGGCGGACAGGCAGCTCCAGTTCGTGGTCGTCGAGACGCAAGGTTACTTGCGCTCCTTCCGGAGCGCGCAGGCGAAGCTGTTCGCACTTACCTATCCGGTGGCGTTCAAGACCACGTGGCCGCTTTCCGTCCACGCGCAGGCCGTCCCGCAACAAGGGCCAGAAATTGTACAGCGGGGGGCAGGTCAGCAGCACAGTTCCGTTGGCAATGCGAACCGCGTCGTACGCGATCGTGCGGTCGTCGGGAGGCAGTTTGATTCCCCCGTTCGGGGTGGGCTCCGACGCCGACCAATCGCGTCGGTGAGCGAGTTGTTCGGGCGCAACCAGCCCCCGCAAAGTGAATTTGGCGACGTCCATCCCGGTGTCCAGCGTCGAATACCTTGATGGGGCGGCCAATAATCATGATGAAAACGGGGCGCAACAAGGATCGGGGAGCGACTTGCCATGTCGTGGAACGCGATCGCATTCGAGCATGGAATTGAAGGTCATGCTTACGACGGCCCTCACGGCCGCCATTGGAGATCGGGCGGATCCACGGCCCCCGCGACGATGGGCCCGCCCCAACATTCACCCTTTTGGGATCGATGAAGCATCGCGGGTTCCCTGATCGCGGCGTCGACCGCGCGGGTCGGCCGCGACCGGACCCGACATCCATGGCGGCGTGTTCGCCTCAAGCCGTGGCCGCGGTTCGACCAAGCGTTCGGCGTGGCCCCATCGCACCCGTCCATGTGAATTGGTCATCGCTCGAAACGGCGGGGATCCTCAATCCCGCCGGGCCGCCGTAGCCGGGCCGGTCGGCGGCAATCGGCGCGCACGTGGAGGACGGAAATGGACCGACGCGTTCTCTTTCACCGGATTCGGCGATTCGGCGCGCGCGTGGAGGACGGCGCGGGAAATGACGATTGAAGCCGCCGTCGATAGGTGATTCGGCGCGCGCGTGGAGGACGGGGAGAACGTGGTTGGGTTTGGACGCCCCGCGGGAGGTGGGAATTCCAGATCCCGCCGC
>JANQKA010000446.1 GCA_028281405.1 Hasllibacter sp.
CCCGCCGGAAATCGTGTCATTTCCCTCTCCGCCGGAAAGAAAGTCGTCGCCTCCAAGACCGAACACGAAGTCGTCGCCGACTCCCCCCGTCAAGGCCGAGGCCGCCGTTCCATCCGCCGTCGCCGTGCCAATGACGATCTCGTCGACGTCGGCCGTCGGCGTTCTGCCGATGTCGCCCCGAACGACCATGAGGTCCACGTCGTCGTCGGAGTCGTCGCTGGTCGCGTTCCCGAACCGGATCACCTCGATGCCGACCAACCTGTCCGTGCCCTCGTCCACGTCGCCGTCCCCCGTCGTCATGGTATCCCTCACGGTGATCCGCGGGACGTTCGTAATTTCCGAGGCGCCGGGGTTGAAGGTGTGCAACTCGACCGAGATCGCATAGCCCGCCAAGGTGCCCTCGTATACCGCCGTGTCGCTTTCGCCGGCTGCCTCGAGCACCGTGTTCGAGTTGCCGTAGATCGTGTCGTTTCCGATGCCGCCGGTGATGACATCGTCGCCCGCGAGGCCCGCAATGACCGAGTCTTCCATGCCGGACGTGTTTGGATCGACGTGGATGTTGTCCATGGCGTCCAACACGGTGCCGGGAGCGGCGGCGGCCACGTTGATGATGTACTGGTGCGATACGTCGTCGTAGGTCTGGTTGGGCACGTCGGACGCGACGATCGTGATCGTCACCGTTTCAAACGGAGCCACCCCGCCAAGCATGTTGCCTCCCGTGAACGTGACGCCCTCCGGCAAATCGCCCATGACGCTGTAGGTCACGGTCGATCCTTCGGCTGAGTCGAACCACTCGGACACGTCGATGGCGGTGATCGCGTCCCCGGCCTCGAGTTCGGCGCTGGTCCTCGGCGCGTCGGACGTCACCACGATCCCCGCTCCGTCGAAGTCGAAGTCGTCGTTCAACGCGTCGGCGTCAGCCCCGCCGAATTGGATCATCTCGACATTGGTCAGGGTGTCCCGTCCATCGTTGCCCACGGCATTGGATTGGTGAAGCGCGAAAATTCGGTCGGGATCACCGCCCGATCCCTCGATTCTCCAAATGCGATAGTTCGCCCGGGCGCCGGAGTAGACAACCGTGTCCACACCTTCGCCGCCGTCGATGATGTCGTCTCCCGCGCCGCCGTTCAGAGTGTCGTTGTCGGCCCCGCCGAAAATCCTGTCCTCTCCCGCGCCGCCGACCAGGACGTCGTCGCCCGCGAAGCCAAATATCAAATCGTCTCCCGCGCCGCCGTCGACCGCCACCGACCCGACGCCGTTCGGCCTCGCGTCACCCAGGATGATCTCGGAATTCTCCCTGTCCCTGTCGGCGGCGTCGTGTGTCTCGACCACGAACTCTTCCGCGCCGAACCGCAACACCTCGATGTTGTTCAAGGTGTCCGTTCCATCGTCGCCACCGACGGCGGCGTCGCTGTCGTCGACGGTGAGCGAAATCCTCCCTCCGTCCAGCGTGGCATTGACATGATAACCGGCGACGGCTCCCGCGAACACGGCGGTGTCGACACCATCGCCACCATCGATCGTGTCGTCGCCGGTGCCTCCGGTGATCGTCTGGGTTCCGGCACCGGTGTTGACCGTGTCGTTTCCGTCCCCCGCATCGACAGTCATGAGAGACGAGCCGAGTGAAACTTCGTTGATGGCGTTGTCGCCGGAGGTGCCGGTGAACGCGCCATCGGCGAAGGTTCCGGTTTCTCCGCCTGTGCCTGTGCCTGTGCCAGTGCCGTTGCCGCCGCCACCGTCGCTTCCGCACCCGGCCAAGGCGCCGAGCGCCGCCGCGGCGCCCGCGGTCAGGCCAAGGGGTGCGCGCCTCTTCGCGCCTTCACCGAAAAGCCGAGGGGGATTGGAGGAATTTTCGCCGCGCATTTCGCTCTCCGTCATTTCCGATGGAGGTTTGTCCGCCACCGGATTTCAATCGCGTCCGCCGCCGTCACCAACGATCCGGACATGGGCGTGAATGGTTCGGACTCGTCACGCGTCCCGGGACGGGCTCTTTCCGAAGGAAATTCAAGGCCCGGCAACATTGGGGATGTTTCATGAATCGTCCAACAAAGTCAAGCGGCAGCCCGGCAAGCCCTCGTCGCCACCATCAACACATGGGAACGCGACAAGGCGGGTTCCGCGCATCGGACCTTCCGACTGGTCACTGGACATGGATCCCGTGCGTGGCGGGTCGGGGCGCGCCCCCGATCAAACAAAAACGCATCATCCCGATCCCGTTGATTCGGTCGGAGCCACCGCCCGTCCGTCACGGGGAGAGAATCAATCGGAATGAAGAATTTGGATTCGAATCCTACCGGGGAGCCGCCGTCAGTGGCCGAGGATCTGGCTGAGGAAGAGCTTCGTCCGATCGCTCCGCGGATTCTGGAAAAACTCCTCCGGCTCGTTCTGTTCGACGATCTGCCCCTCGTCCATGAATATGACCCGGTTCGCCACCTGACGGGCGAACCCCATCTCGTGCGTGACGCACAGCATGGTCATGCCCTCCTCCGCGAGGGAAATCATCGTGTCGAGCACCTCCTTGATCATTTCCGGATCGAGGGCCGAGGTCGGTTCGTCGAACAGCATGATCCGCGGTCTCATGCAGAGGGAACGCGCGATCGCCACGCGCTGTTGCTGACCGCCCGACAACTGCCCGGGATACTTGTCCGCCTGCTCGGGGATCTTCACCTTCTCGAGGAAATGCATCGCGGTCTCCTCGGCCTCCCTCCGGGGCGTCTTGCGGACCCAGATCGGCGCGAGCGTGCAATTCTCCATGATGGTCAGGTGCGGAAACAGGTTGAAATGCTGGAAGCACATTCCGACCTCGGATCGGATCTTGTCGATGTTCTTGAGGTCCGAGGTCAGTTCGATTCCGTCCACGACGATGTGGCCCGACTGGTGCTCCTCCAACCTGTTGATGCAGCGGATGAGCGTCGATTTTCCCGACCCCGAAGGTCCGCAGATCACGATCCGCTCTCCCTGAAAAACCTTCAGGTCGATGTCGCGCAGAACGTGGAACGCGCCATACCACTTGTTCATGTTCGTGATTTCGACGGCCACCTCGCCGGAAACCTCCATTTTGGAGGATCCCGTCCCGGTGCCCGCCTCGGGGGTGTTGGCTGCCGTGTCGGTCATTGGGTCACCTCAGCGATGATCGGTCTGCAACTGACGCTCCAGCCACATGGAGTAGCGCGACATCGAAAA
Source organism: Hasllibacter sp. (assembly GCA_028281405.1). Taxonomy (GTDB): domain Bacteria; phylum Pseudomonadota; class Alphaproteobacteria; order Rhodobacterales; family Rhodobacteraceae; genus JANQKA01. Next base: position 3,184 of record JANQKA010000446.1, read on the forward strand.
GCAGAAGATGAAGAATACGAGGGCCGCGAAGCCGTAGAGCTCCCAGAACACGCCGTTCCACGCCGTGTCGGCGCGGATCGAATTCGAAAGCCCCAACGGATCCAAAAGCCCGATGATCGAGACAAGGGTGGTGTCCTTGAACACCCCGATGAAGGTCGAAACGATCCCGGGTATCGAGATTTTCAGGGCCTGCGGCATTATGATCAGGCGTTGCGCCTTCCAATAGTCGAGTCCCAGCGCGTCCGCCGCCTCGTATTGGCCCCGGTCGAGGGCGGCCAGTCCGCCCCGGATCACCTCCGCCATGTAGGCCGAGGCGAACAGCGTCACCATGATCATGACCCGGACGATTATGTCGAATTCCGTGCCCGGCGGCAGGAAAATGTTCAGAAGAGTCGACGCGACGAACAGCAACGTGATCAGCGGAACCCCGCGGATGAACTCGATGAACATCACGCAGATCGTCTTGACGATGAACAGATCCGAACGCCGGCCGAGCGCGAGGACGACGCCCAACGGCAGTGAACAGCCGATGGCCACCACGCCGATCGTCACCGCCAGCATGAAACCTCCGAACTCGCGGGAGGCGATCGGCCTCAAGCCGATGTCCGCCACTCCCGAAAGCGCGCCGACCAAGGAGCCGTTCAGCGGCAGGATGCCGACGCCGGACCAAGCCGCCGCGGCCCCGCCACCGGCGACCCAATCGAACGCGGACAGAACCCATCCGACGGGGTCGAAGAACCAGGCGAAGAACACGAGCAGCCCCGCCACGGCGCCCCAAAGCCCGCCCGCCAGATCCGAGGCGCGGGAGAAGGCCGCCACGGCGGCGGCGAGGCCCACGGCGATCATGATCGGCGCCCAGATCGAGCCGCCCCAGAGAAGCCAGGGCATCAGAAAGGGATACGCCGCGGACAGGATGAGCATCCGGCGGGGAGTCTTCGGAAACAACACCGGCGCGACCGCGAATAGAAGCAGGACGAAGGCCAGGATCGGCCGCCAATACAATTCGGACGGATAGAACCCGAAGGTGAGCTGAAGCCAGCGCTCGCGGATCACTCCCCAGCAGGCGCCCGCGTAGTGGCCTTCGCGGCCGAGTTCCGCGAGCGTCTCACGGCACTCGGTCAGGCTCGACGACGGCCAAGTGGGCGAGGCCAGCCACGGCAGGATTCCCGAAAGAAGCCAGACGATGAACGCGAAAGACAGGAGGGTGAGGACCGTGTTGACCCAGCCCGAAAACAGATTGGCCCGGGCCCAGCCCAGAACTCCCACGCTGCTGGCGGGCGGTTCCCGCTCCGGCAGCATGCCCGCGCGGACGAAAGTGACGCTCATTTCACCGCTCCACCAATTTGACGCGTTCGTTGTACCAATTCATCATCGCCGAGATTCCCAGCGAAATGACCAGATAGACGGCCATCAGGAGAAGAAGCGTCTCCAGTTCCCTCCCGGTCTGGTTCAGCGTGATTCCCCCCAGGGTGCCGGTGATGTCCATGTACCCGACGGCGATCGCCAGCGACGAATTCTTTGTGAGGTTGAGATAGTTCGAAATCAGCGGCGGGATGATGACCCGCAGCGCCTGCGGCAGGATCACCAGGCTCATGATCCGACCGGGCCGGAGCCCCAGAGCGGCGGCGGCCTCCGTCTGGCCCTTCGAGATGGCGAGGATTCCCGCGCGGACGATCTCCGCTATGAAGGCGGCGGTGTAGAACGACAGCGCGAGCCAAAGAGCCAGAAGCGAATTCCGCATGTGGACGCCGCCTTGGAAATTGAACCCCCTCAGTTCGGGGTACCCAAGGTGGAAGCCGAGCGCCGCCAGAAGGATCAGCGTCGGCAGGAGGAAAACCGCGAGGTTCGCCCAGATCGTGACGGGGCGTTCGCCTGTCGCGTTCTGCGCCGCGTCGGCGCGGGCGTTGTTCCGGCGGATCACGTAAATCGAGGCTCCGAGCACGATCAGGATGGCGATCAGGTCGAGGCTGATTCCGAAGGCGCCGAACACCGACAAATCCCCCAGACCGCGCGAGAACAGCGGTTCGGGAACGTACACGCCACGGTTCGTCACCGCCACGGTGTCGAAAAGGCTCATCGTCGCTTCCGGATTTTCCCCGCGGAAGGCCCTGGGGGCCGGAAGCGTCTCGATCAGGATCGCGAGGAACAGCACGATCCACAGAAGAACGGGAACGTTGCGGAACATTTCGACGTAGATGGTCATCAGCCGGGCCACGAGCCAATTCGACGACAGGCGCAGCACGCCGATGACGACGCCGAGGATGGTGGCCAGCACGCAACCCATCGCGGCGACGAGCAGCGTGTTGAGAAGCCCGACGAAGGACGCCCGCAGGTGCGAGGATCCACTGTCGTATTGGATCAGGCGCTGGTTGATATCGTAGCTGGCCGACTGGCCGAGGAACCCGAAATCGATCCTCCGTCCGAGATCTTCGAGGTTCTGGATGGTGTTCGAGGCGAGCCAGGCGAAACCCAACATCGCCAGCATCAGCGCGACCACCTGGATGGTGATCGAGCGGTAGCGCGTGTCGTAGATCAGCTGGCTCAGCCTGAAGCCGGCCGCCGATGGTTCGGTCACGACTGTCATCGCGCCCCCCGTTTCCCTGTCCGCGGACGATTCCATCCGGTCGTTGCCGGGCCGCCCTATTTTGTATTGGGCCGGCCCGCGAATTCAAGCGCGGGCCGACCGTGGGAGGCGCCGCCCCGCGGCGCCTCCGGACCGGGCCCTACCGGAACGGCGGGGAGTAGATCAGGCCACCGTCCTTGTACTGGGCGTTCAGGCCGCGGGCCAGACCGATCGGCGTGTCGACTCCGATGTTGTTCTCGAAGATTTCGCCGTAGTTGCCGGAGACGGCGATCGCGCGTCTGGCCCACTCCGCGTCGAGGCCGAGCATCCCGCCGAGGTCGCCCTCGGTGCCGAGCAGCCGGTTGATTTCCGGATTGTCGGTCGCCCTGCGGGACATCCTGCGGATGTTCCGGGACGTCACTCCGTACTCCTCGGCGGCGATCAGCGCGTTGAGCGTCCAGCGCACGATGTCGCCCCACTCGTTGTCGCCGTGGCGGACGAGCGGTCCGAGCGGCTCCTTGGAGATGATGTCGGGCAGGATCACGTGGTCGCCAGGATTTTCGAAGCTGGCGCGGGTGGCGGCGAGCCCGGACGCGTCCGTGGTGTACACGTCGCAGGCGCCCGCGAGGTACTGCTGCTGCGCCTCCGCGTTGGTCTCGATCGGCACGGGATCGTAGCTGATGTTGTTCACCCGGAAGAAGTCGGCGAGGTTGAGCTCGGTGGTCGTCCCGGTCTGAATGCAGACCGTCGCCCCGTCGAGTTCCTTGGCCGTGGACACGCCGAGATTCTTCGGCACCATGAAGCCTTGGCCGTCGTAGTAGTTCACGCCGACGAACTCGAACTTGAGATCGTTGTCGCGGCTGAACGTCCAGGTGGTGTTCCGCGCGAGCATGTCGATTTCGCCCGAAGCGAGGGCGGTGAAGCGCGTCTTGCCGGTGGTGGGCACGAACTCGACGTCGTCCGAATCACCCAGAACGGCCGCGGCGACGGCGCGGCAGACCGCCACGTCGAAGCCCTGCCAGTTGCCGCGCGCGTCCGGCGCGGCGAAGCCCACGAGGCCGGTGGAGACGCCGCAGTTCAACTTGCCGCGGGCCTGCACATCCTCGAGCGTCCCCGCGGCGGCGACGCCGGCGGAGAGAACGGCCGCGGTCAGCGCGCCGAAAAAGACATGTATTTTCATGTTCACCTCTGCTTTTGCCCGCCGTCCGGCGGGCGTTTCGGTATGTCGCGCGTCTCGCGCGCGGATGAAGCCCCGGCGGGATTCCGTCCCCCGGAACGCACTGGTCAATGACGAATCGAAGATAAAGTCGAGATTTGGTCGGCTGTCAACACGATTTCCGACGCCCCGCGGTCAGCGTTCGCGGGAAAGGCGGTGAAACCTCCCGGCGTGCAGGAACGCGCCGCGCCCGGCCTCCGCCAGCGCGTCGGCCTCCGGGTCGCGGCCCCACAACCCGGCCTGCCATTCCTCGTCGACCCGCGACATGGCCCAAAGCTCCTCGAGTGGCCGGACGCCGCCGATCGCGGCGAATCCCAGAATCAGCGATCCGGTAAGCGTCACGAGGTCGTGGAACGCGGCGAGCGGGAAGGCGTCCATCCCGTGGACTCGCTCCGACAGCGCCTTCACCGCCGCGGTCGGCTGGTCCACATGCGAGATTCCGGTCGTGACCTTCAGTCGGGCGCCGAATTCGGAAGCCGCCCAGCAGAGCATCGGATCCCACGCGGAGGCCTGCCGCTCCGCCAGCGCGGCGGGCGCCTCGGCGCGATAGCACAGCAGATCGCACTCCGCGTAGGCGGCGAGGTGATCGGCGGCCGCGGACCTGCCCTTCGCGTCCATCCCGAGCGCGAAATTCGCCGACCGGGTGACCGGCATGGAGAGCGGGTCGATCACGTCGCCCTGCGCCCGCCACTCTTCGGCGACGGCCTCGGCCATGGCGCGTCCGGGAAGCGCGAGGGGAGATTTGAGCGGAGTTTTCAGCCCGCGCCCGTCGAGCGCGATCTCCCAGCCGCCGCCCGACGGCACCACCTCGACGTTCCGCCAGAAGCGGCGGGCGGCCCACCCGGTCAAGACGCGCCCCGCGTTCGGACGTGGACGGGCGGAAAAAAGGAAAAGGACGACGGAATTTCCACCCCGCCGACGCCGTCCGGCCCGCTGGAGGCCCGGCGGTCCCGATCTCCCGCGGCGGCGCGGGCCAACGTCGCGGCCCCCGGGACGCGCCCGGCTTGAAAGGCGCGGGCGGGCCGGCGCCGCGCCCCGTCCCGACGGAAGCGGAGGACGGCCCGGACGGTCATCGCGTCCCGAACGTCCGGGCGCGGACGGGCGAAAGTGAGAAACGGGACGGCGAAGCTTCGACGGCGCCGGCGCGGGTCGGCGCTGCGGACCTTGGATCGCGCCGGCCGGGCCCGATGGCGCGCCCTTCCGCAACGCGCCCCGACCGGGCGCGGTGCGTCGTCGGTCGGCGTTCCGTGGCGCCCGGCCGAAGGCGGCGGACCACGCGGGTCACGGCCCCGCCCACACCCGGTCGAGGGCGTGCGGCAATTCGGGGAAGGACGAAGAAACCTCCACCGCGCCCGCTCCGATCAGCGCGTCGGGAGCGTGATAGCCCCAACCGACCCCGACCGCGCGGACTCCCGCGGCGCGGGCCATTTCGACGTCGTACGTGGTGTCCCCGATCATGACGGTGTCGGCGGGGCCGCATCCCGCCTCTTCCATGGCGGCCTCGATCATCGCGGGGTGGGGCTTCGACGGGTGATCGTCCGCGGTGCGCGCGGTCGCGAAATATCCGCCGATGCCGTGCGCCTCCAAAACCGCCGAAAGGCCGCGGCGCGATTTTCCGGTGGCGACGCCGAGAAGCGTGTCCGGCCGGGCGGCCAGCCGCGCCAGCGCCTCCCCCGCTCCCGGGAACAGCGGCGACAGGTCCGCGACCGAGGCGCCGGCCCTCCCGGCCGCGAACAACTCCTTGTACTTCTCCGTCATCTCCCCCACCGGCGCCCCCTCCCCGGCGAGACGGCCGATGGCCGTCCCCAAGGAAAGGCCGATGACGCTCCGCGTCGCCTCCGGAGCCGGCCCGGGCAGCCCGAAGTCGGCGAATGTTCCGCGCATCGCGTGGTGGATGTGGCCCTGGCTGTCCACCAGCGTGCCGTCCACGTCGAATATGGCCAG
>JANQKA010000449.1 GCA_028281405.1 Hasllibacter sp.
ACGGAGACCATCACATCCCCGCTCCCGGTGAAGGATCCCGATAACAACGATCCGACGAGCATCAGCCCGACGGAGTCCAAATCGACGTTCGCTCCGCCCGCGCCCGCGGTCACGGAGTAGGTAAGGTCGTCCCCGTCGGGATCCTCGAACCAGTCGTTCAAATCGATGGGCAGATCCGCGGCGGGATCGACCATGGAGGTCGCCATCGCTGTCGCGGCGGGAGGCCGGTTGACCTCCCCCATTATCGTGAAATCATGGGTCGCCGTCCCGTTCCCATCGGTGGCCGTGACGGAGACCATCACATCTCCGCTCCCGGTGAAGGATCCCGAAATAATCGAGCCGACGAGCATCAACCCGACGGTGTCCAGATCGACGTTCGCTCCGCCCGCGCTCGCGGTCATGGAGTAGGTAAGATCGTCCCCGTCGGGATCCTCGAACCAGTCGTTCAAATCGATGGGCAGGTCCGCTCCCGGATCCACGGTGGAATCCGCCGCCGAAGTCGCCATGGGAGCTCCGAGGGCGGCGCTCGCGGTGACGGTGAACACCCGGGACGTGCCGGCCCCGTCCGCGTCCGTGGCGATGACCTCGATCATAAGGACACCCGCGGTGGTCGGCGTCCCCTCGATCATGTTGTCTTCACTCAGCGTCAGCCCGGTTCCGTCCAAGTCCGAACCGTCCTCCCGTCGCGCCGTGAAGGTCAGCGCCGTCCCCTCGGGGTCGCTGAACGCGTCGCCCAGATCGATTGGAGTGATTTCCCGCCCGACCACCGCCTCGACGTCGCCGAGCGGAGCGCTCCCGGCCACCGGCTTTTGATTCGCCCAAATGACGATCCTGTGTTCCACGGATCCTCCGCCCTCGCCATTGGTGACGGAGACGATGGCCGTCACGTCCTCCGCGCCCGTGAATTCGCCGGTGATCTCGTTGGTCGATCCGTCGAACGACAGCCCGTGGCCGTTCCGGCCGAACCGAACCATGTAGACCAGACCGTCCCCGCCATCGGGATCCGCGAACCCGCCGGTCACATCGATCGGGTCGATCGCGTCACCGACCGCCGCGTGCCGGTTCCCCGCGAGCTGGGCGGCCACGACCGTGGGCCTTCCACCTCTCGCCGCCGGGGCTTCCGCGGTGATGTTGAACGTCTTCTCGAACGATTCGCCGCTCCCGTCCGAGGCGACGACATGGATCTCCACGGCACCCGCGTCGTCGAGGGTGCCCACGATACGGCCATCCACGAAACTCAAACCGACCGCGCTCAATTCACCGCCGCCCGCCAAAGAAACCGCGAACGTCAACCCGCCTTCCGCCCCGGAATCGAAGTAGCCGGCGGAAAGATTGATCGGAACGATGGCGGAACCGGCGTCCACCGCGAGACTCGCGAGGGGATTGTTCGAATCCATGGGGCCGCCACCCGTCCGGCCGCCACCTCCGGGAACGCCGCCACCGGGATCGCCGCCTCCCGGGCCGCCTCCCCCCGCCGCCCCGGTTCCAGCACCGCCATCGCCTCCACCGCCGCCGCAACCGGCCAGCGCCGCCGCGGCCCCCAGCATTCCAAGCGGAATTCGCGCCTTCCACGGTCGCGCGAACGCACTTGCGCCGCCGATCCGCCACGCCACGGTCGACGGGATTCGCGCCTTCCGCGGACGCGCGAACGCACTTCCCGGCCGCCCGTCCGGAACGGGCTCGAATAAATGATCACTCATGGGTCAGGGCTTTCCCATCGCCGTGTTCGGTTGCGTCGACGGCCGGATGTGCGCCCGGCGCCGTGATTGGCGGTCATCCTCCGGGAATTCACATGATTGCGGTCGCGCTTTCGCGCGCGGCCATGAGGTCGACCCTGAAACCGACGCGGCTGAACGTCGTCGGCCGCCCCCGCGCGGGCGACGACGAAGCCCGGGAACCCGAAACGGCGCTTGAATGTTGTCGCTTCCGACCACCGCGCCCGCGCATCGAATGCGACCGCCGCCGGCCCGCCCGCCCAGCCCGGGGACTCCCAACCACCGCGCGCGCGCATCGGATTCCTCGGCCTGCCGGGCGCTGGCCTGCTTGGATTTCCCTCCAACCACCGCGCGCGCGCATCGGATTCGGAGTCAAGGCGAGAACCGTCGTTCCGAAGCGACGACCTTCCGACCACCGCGCGCGAATCGGATGCGGAGCCAGGGAGGAAAAGGGGGATGGACGCGGAACCCGGTCCACCTTCCGCCAAGGAACAGATGGAGAAGGTCGGTTGAAACCCTCCACCGGAACGTCCGCTCCGCGGTTCCGGGAACGGTTCCAGCCAATGACGACCATCAGGCCACATGATCTCACCTCGCCGAGGAGACGCGATTCCTTCCAACAATCGGAACTTGGCCACAACGACCTCCCTTCCCCAACCCAATCGGGGGAGTGGTCGAAATGCCACGCGAATCAGCACCACCACCGCACAATGACATGAACTCTCACCCGATGCAAGCCATACGCCAAATATTTTTCGCGAACGGATGGAGGCGCCATGCGGGGCCGCACACGTCCCACGCGGGGCCCGGCGCGCCGACTCTTGCCCGCGCGGGCCGCGCGAGAGGAACAAAGCGGGGAGATTGAGCAAAGCTGGACCGACCGGAAAAGTATGGGCCCCCGGTTAAATGCACGGGAGCCTGCCCGCCCCTGTCCAGAATATTCCGCCCGACCTCCCCTCCTCGGCCATCGGCTCGACCGGCGGATCCGTCATGATCGGCGGTTTCCAAGGCATTATAACGATGATCCCGCCTCCGCGGCTCACGGCCATGCCGGCGCGGCCTCCTCCCCCGCCACGTCTCGCCTCCCTTCTTGAACCGGTATTCATGATCATCTCCCCTCGCGAACTTGTCATGCAAGTGGCACGCTTCGGATCGGGATTTCAATTCACGACGCATCTTGTCGTTTCATTTCGATCATCTCCCCCCGCGCGCGGAAACTCACCGGCCGGGGGGCGGCAAAACCGATTCGCATGACCCGCGACCGGACCACGAACGATCCTTTCCAGTCCGGTCATGGCGAGACATCGAATACCCGCTTCAATGTGACGGGACCA
>JANQKA010000473.1 GCA_028281405.1 Hasllibacter sp.
GGACGCCTTCAACGACCGCGCCTTCCGCGAAGAGGTCGGACTCGCCGGAGTGAATTCGATCAACTTCGCCCGCGTGCTGGCCCAGGTGGTCTATTACTTCACGTCCGCCGCCGCCCTCGGCGCTCCGCTCCGACCGGTCTCCTTCTGCGTTCCAACGGGGAATTTCGGCGACATATACGCCGGACACCTCGCCCGGCGCATGGGCCTGCCGATTGAACGGCTGGTGATCGCGACCAACCTGAACGACATCCTGCACCGCACCTTGGCGTCCGGATCCCATGTCAAGGAGGGCGTCGTTCCATCGATCAGCCCGTCCATGGACATCCAGGTCTCGTCCAATTTCGAACGGGCGCTGTTCGACGCGCACGACCGGGATGCGGAGGCAGTCTCGCGGTTGATGCGGGCTCTCGCCGAGGATGGCGGATTCTCCCTCGGCCCCGGCCCGCTCGGCCGCCTTCGGGAGATGTTCGCCTCTGGACGCGCCTCGGAGGACGAAACGTCGGCAGAAATCGCCCGGACCCTGGCCGACACCGGCGAACTCCTTTGTCCGCATTCCGCTGTCGGCGTGAAGGTCGCGCGGGAACACGCGCGGCCGGACGCTCCGATGATCTCGCTCGCCACCGCGCACCCGGCGAAGTTTCCCGACGCGGTCGAGGCGGCGACGGGCGCGCGGCCCGCGCTTCCCCCGCGAATGGCAGACCTGTATGACCGTCCGGAACGTCTCGCGGAGATCGAAAATTCCCCCGCCTCCCTGCGGACGTTCGTCAGGGAGAAGCATTCCTCGTGACCATCCGCCTCGATACGTTGCCGAACGGCTTTCGGGTCGTCACCGAGGAGATGCCCGGCTTGGAGAGCGCGGCGGTCGGCGTATGGATCGCCGCCGGAGGGCGCCACGAGGCCGAGGACGAGAACGGCATCGCCCATTTCCTCGAGCACATGGCGTTCAAGGGAACCGAAACCCGCTCGGCGCGGGGAATCGCCGAAGAGATCGAGGACGTGGGCGGGCACATGAACGCCTACACGAGCCGTGAGGCGATGGCCTATTACGCCCGGATTCTGAAGGACGACGTGCCACTCGCGTTGGACGTGATCTCCGACATCATCCTGAACCCGCTGTTCGATTCCGATGAAATCGAAGTGGAGCGCGGCGTGATCCTTCAGGAAATCGGCCAGGCGTTGGACACTCCCGACGACGTCATCTTCGACTGGCTTCAGGAGGCCGCCTATCCCGATCAGCCGCTCGGACGCACGGTACTCGGCCCGGCCGACCGCGTGGAGGCGTTCGGCCGCGGAGATCTCCTGCGGTTCGTGGACCGCCACCACTGCCCCGGGCGGATGGTCCTTTCGGCCGCGGGGGCCGTGAACCATGACCGGATCGCGGCCTTGGCGGAGCGGACCTTTGGCCATCTGCGCAGGAGGAACCCGCCCGATCCACCCCGCGCGCGATTCGGGGGAGGAGATCGGCGCGGGATCAAGCCGCTCGAACAGGCGCACTGGGCCCTGGCCCTTGAGGGTCCGGCGACCCGCGATCCCGATTTCCACACGGCGCAGATCTACGCCACCGCCCTCGGCGGGGGCATGTCTTCGCGCCTATTCCAAGAGGTCCGGGAGCGGCGCGGCCTCTGTTATTCGATCTTCGCTCAGGCCGGCAGCTACGACGACACCGGCCTCATGACCGTCTACGCCGGAACAGGCGTCGATACGGTCGTGGAATTGATGAACGTCACGCTCGACGAAATGAAGCGCTGCGCGGACGATCTGTCCGAAGCCGAGGTCGAGCGGGCCCGTGCGCAGATCAAGGCCGGCATGCTGATCGGGCTCGAAAGCCCGTCGCTGCGCGCCGAGCGACTGGCCCGAACGCTCAACATCTGGGGCAGGGTGAGGACGATTGACGAGATCGTGGAGAAATTCGACGCGGTCGGCGTCGCGGACGTCCGGCGGTTCGCCGGCGAGCTCGCCTCCAACGGACGGGCCGCGGTCGCCCTCTACGGGCCGGAAGCCGCCGCCGCCGCCCCGGACCTCGACAGCGTCCGGGAGAGATTGGCCGCGTGATGCTGGCCTCCTCCAAGCGTCCCGTCAAAATCGTGACCGACCGTCTCACGCTGCGCCCTCCGAGACAGACGGACTACCGCGCCTGGTCCGGCCTCCGCCACGAAAGCCGCGATTTCCTTCAGCCGTGGGAACCGACGTGGTCGAACGACCACCTGACGCGCAAAAGCTTCACCGGCCGGGTCTCGTGGTCGCAACGCGCGATGGAACAGGGCACCGCCCTGCCTCTATTCCTCATTCTTCGCGAAGAGGATGTCCTCGTTGGCGCACTCACCGTGGACAACATTCAGCGCGGACCGAGCCAGTCGGCGACCCTCGGCTACTGGGTCGGCGAACGCCACGCGAGGCGCGGATACATGCGGGAGGCGATCACGGCCACCGTCCACCACGCCTTCCGCGATCTCGATCTCTCACGCGTCGAGGCGGCCTGTCTGCCGGAGAACGAGGCGTCTCGCGGAGTCCTCGAACAATCCGGCTTCAAGTACGAGGGCGTCGCGCAAAGCTATCTCCAGATCAACGGCCGCTGGCGCAATCACGTCCTCTACGCCGCGCTGCGGTCGGATCGCAGGGGCCGCGCGGTCGCGGCGGCGTAGGGCGG
>JANQKA010000475.1 GCA_028281405.1 Hasllibacter sp.
AATAGGTAGTCGATTATCCCGTGAATCCAAAAAATGAGAATTCCGCGTCGAACCGCTGGTTTCGAATGTCTACGGTCACAAGTGGGATTTCGGCGTCATGAGACTTCCATTCCTGTCCGCTTGGCTTGCGCGATGAGATGATCTCACGCTTGTTTTTCCGTGGCGCCCGGATGCAAGCGTGAAGTTCCGCCCCGATTTAATCGACGAAAATTGTCGAATTACTCCGTTGCCGGGCGCATCGAACAGCTTCAACACATGTGGCTCCCTGTCGAAGTGGATTTCGTCCGTGTCGATACCGCGTTCGGTCGGCGTGGAGTGCCGCTTCGCCTCGTCCAATTCGAATCCGTCGGACGTTGGATCGATTATCGTCGCCACGAATTGAACATTCACCCTGGTGAGACCAATTCCATGGCCAGTTCCGTCCGTTGGGAGGATTTTTCTCCTTCCACGGGAGAGCCGGGAAGTGCTTGGCGGCGGAACCCGCGTGGTGGGATCGCGGCGGGTCCGTCTTGAATCGCGGCCCGGGGCGGGGCGATTCTGTTGGTCGCCGCCGGAGCGGGCTCCGACGCGGACCCAACCGCTCCCGCGCGCCGTCCTCGGCGGTTGATCTTGGCGGACCCCTTCAACGGAATCCCGACCCCGTGTCAGTGATCCTCGTAGACCACCTTCACCTCCTCCGTCAGACAGCGGGATTGACAGGTCAGGATCCGCCCTTGGGCGACCTCGTAATCCTCAAGCGCGTGATTCTGGAGCATCTCGACCCGACCCGATATCAATCGCGCCATGCAGGTCGAGCAGACGCCGGCCCGACAGGCGAACGGAGCCTCGAGGCCCGCCGCCCGGGCGGCCTCAAGTATCGACGCGCCGGGCGGGACGGGCACCTCGTGCGTCGCGCCGTCCAATGTGATCGTGGCCATGGTGGCGGAGACGGACGCGTCGGCGGCGCTCGCCGCGCGCGGAGCCAGGCCCCGCTGCCCCGCCGTGAAACGCTCGATCCGGATGGCGTCCCGCGGAACGCCGATATCCCCGAGCGCGGCGGCGGCCGCGTCCATCATCGGGCCGGGACCGCAGATGAAGGCGATGTCCACCGATTCCGGGGCCAGCCAGCGCGCGAATATTTCCCCGGCCTTCTCCCGGGTCAGACGCCCGGTCAACAAGTCCGCCTGTCCCTCGGCCTCCAGAAGGTGAAGGACCGTCAGCCGCCCCATGAAGCGGTTCTTCAGATCCTCGATCTCCTCGCGGAACATGATCGTCGACACAGCGCGGTTGGCGTAGACCAACGCGGCGCGCGCGTCCCCGTCGTCGCGGAGGACGGTGCGGAGGATGCCGAGAATCGGCGTGATGCCCGACCCTCCCGCGACGGCGAGCACGCGCGGAGCCGCGGTGCCGGGCGGCATCGTGAACCTGCCGGATGGCGGCATGGCGTGGAGCGTGTCTCCGGGCGAGAGTTCCGTGTTCGCCCATGTGGAGAACGTGCCGCCGTCGACGCGCTTGATGCCGACCCGCAAAGCCTCGCCGCGCGCCGCGCAGATCGAATAGTTGCGTCTGAGCTCCACCCCGTCGAATTCGCGCGCGAATGTCAGATATTGGCCCGGTTCGAACGCGAAGGCCGAGGGATCTTCCGGAACGAGGGTCAGCGCGACCGCGTCGCGGATGATCTTTTCCGTGCGCTCGACGCGGAGGGGAAGAAACCGTGACATCAAAGGCACTTGAAGTAGTCGAAGGGCTCGAGGCAATCGCGGCAACGCCATTGGGCCTTGCACGGAGTGGACCCGAACTGCGAGACGCGCTCGACGGAGGTCGAACGGCAAAGTGGGCAGCGGCGCGGACCGCCGGCGGGATTAGGAGGCGCGATGCCGTGGGATTCGAGCTTCGCGCGGCCTTCCTCGCTGATCCAGTCCGTGGTCCACGGCGGCGAAAGACGCTGCTGCACTTCCACGCGGGAAATCCCCCGGTCACGGAGAGCCGCGTCGATCTGAAGCGAGATCGCGGCCGTGGCGGGGCAGCCCGAATAGGTCGGAGTTACGACGACCGTGACTGAACCGTCTCGAGCCTCCACCTCGCGGACGATGCCCAGATCGGTGACGGAAACCGCCGGAATCTCCGGATCGGGAATCTCCGAAAGCCATTCCCGCACTTGCGCCGCGGTCACCATGCCGCCCCCGGATAGGCGCGTTGAAGGAACTGCATCTCCGTCAGAATGTGCCCAAGGTGTTCGGTGTGGCGGGAGCCGTCGCGCCCGCCTTGGTGGAAGAACCCGCTTCCGGGCGCGTCCAGCGTGGCTTCCGCCAGGGCGGAGGTCACCGTCCGTTCCCATTCCGCGCGGAGGGAGGACGGATCGGGAGCTATTCCCGCCTCGACTAGGCGGGTGTCGAGATCGTCGGCGAGGAACGCCTCGCCTGAATATGGCCAGAGAATATCGAGCGCGTCGCGCATCCTGGCGTGGCTTTCCGGAGTGCCGTCGCCGAGGGCCACGACGGTCGCGCGGGAGCGGTCGAGATGGTAGGTGGCCTCTTTGGCCGATTTGAGCGCGATCTCCGCCACCCGTGGGGAGGAACTTCCGGACAAAGCGGTCAGGAGCGGCAAGTGGAACGCGTCGAACAGAAACTGGCGCGTCATGGTGACGCCGAAATCGCGGTTCGGCTGTTCCACCAGCAACAGGTTGCGGAAATCCCACGCGTCGCGGGTGAAGGCGAGCTGGTCGGCGGTCCTGCCCAAGTGTTCGCCCGCGAGTTCCAGCCACATCCGCGCCTGTCCGATCAGGTCGAGCGCGGTGTTTGCGAGCGCGATATCCTCCTCCAGCGCGGGCGCGTGGCCGCACCATTCAGACACCCGGTGGCCGAGCACGAGTGCGTTGTCTCCCATTCGGAGCGCGAATTCGGCGATATCGTCCATCACATCGGCCCCGCGCCTTCGGGAATGTCGTAGAAGCTGGGATGGCGGTAGGGCTTGTCGTTGGCGGGATCGTAGAGCGGTCCCTTGGCCTCGGGGTCGGACGCCGAAATCTCGCTCGTCGGCACGACCCAGATCGACAGACCTTCGCCGCGGCGGGTGTACACGTCGCGGGCGTTGCGGATGGCCGACTCGGCGTCGGGGGCGTGGAGCGAGCCGACGTGCCGGTGGGCGATCCCGGTGTGTGACCGCACGAAGATTTCCCAGAGCGGCCATTCGGCGTCGGTGGGTTTCGCGGCCGGGGCTTCCGCGCGGGAACCGGAGGTTGGCGTGGACACTTTTTATCCCTTTCCTTTGTCTTCCGACAGGCCGGGACCGGGCGAGGGATCCCGGTCGCTCCCGAAAGCCACGAGATGGCCGTCCGGGTCGCGGAGGTCGAAATCGTCGCAACCGTAATCCTCGTTGCGGCGGATCATCGAGGGGGACAATCCCTCCGCGGTGAATTCCGCGTGGAGGGCGTCGATGTCGTCAACGTAGATGTAGGCGCACCATCCGTGGTTGCGCGGCGCGGGGACCGACTGATCCATCCTGCTCAGGCCGAGGGTGACGTCGCCCCTTTGGGTGATGGCGAACTCCGCCGGGTCTCCCCAGAGTCCGTGGCAGGAGAAACCCGCGCGTTCCCAGAACGCGGCGGCACGGGCCACGTCGGAGACCTCGATGACGGGCATTGCGCGGCGCGTCGTCACGCGGGATCCCCCTCGAACCGGAGCCGAAGTCGCGGGTCGCTCCCGGAACCGCCTTGGAATGTTCGGGGCAAATCCTTCCCATCGGGTCCGGCTGTCAGCGAGGTCACTCGGAGAGAAGTCAAGGAGTTCCTTCCGCTGGAGGCCGCGGGAGACTCGAGAACGGCGACAGCGTGCACTCCTTGATCGGCGAAAGCGCGCGCTCCTCGAACGGCGACCACGCCCGCTCCCCGAATGGCGACCACGCGCGCTCCGCGAATGGTGAGCACTCTCGGTCCGCTATTGGCGACGGCGCGCGCTCCCCGAACGTCGACGGCGCGCGCTCCTCGACCGACGACAGCGTGCGCTCCTTGATCGGCGACAGCGAGCCCACCTCGACCGGCGACCACGCTCGCTCCGCGAATGGCGTCCGCGCGCGTTTCTCGATCTGCAACAACACGCGCTCCGCGAATGGCGAGCACTCTCGGTCCGCTAATGGCGACGGCGCGCGCTTCTCGAACGGCGACGGCGCGCCCACCTCGACAGGCGACCACGCTCGCTTCGCGAACGGCGACAGCGCGCGCTCCGTGAATGTCGAACGCACACGCTCCGCGAATGTCTAAAACGCTCGCTCCGCGAACGGCGTCCGCGCGCGCTCCTCGAACTGTGACCACGCGTGCTCCACGAACCGCGGCCGGGCGCGCTCCGCGGCCGCCCGCAACAAGTGTTCCGGCAACGGCTTCGCCGCGCGCGAACGCCGGTGGTTCCTTGGATTTGGGCGCGGCTCCTTGCGCGTGGTTTCCGAGCGGAACGCGGGCGGAATCCCACGTTCCACGCCCTTCGGCGGAGCACGGGGGAAGGGTGGCGTCGACTCCGGAGGATTGCATCATTCGTTCTTTCGCGACCTGGGATGGGCGTGGAATCATTCCGCCGCGATCTTCGCGGTTTCCTTTTTGCGGGCGTGGGCGAGCATCCCCTCGCGGACCCAGCGCCCTTCGTCCCAGGCTTTTCGGCGCGCCTCCAGCCGTTCGCGGTTGCAGGGGCCGTTCCCCCTCAGCACGTCGTGGAATTCGCTCCAGTCGGGGTCCGCGAAATCGTGATGGCCGCGCTCCTCGTTCCACGCGAGGGTCCCGTCGGGAATGGTCAGCCCTAGGAATTCCGCCTGGGGCACGACGTCGTCCACGAATTTCTGCCTCAACTCGTCGTTGGTGTTCATCTTGATCCTCCAGGCCATGGACCGCGCCGAGTGGACGGAGTCACCGTCCGGGGGTCCGAACATCATCAACGCCGGATACCAGAAGCGGTTCAGGGCGTCCTGGGCCATCCTCTTCTGCTCCCCGGTTCCCCGGGCCATCTTGATCATTATGTCGAAGCCCTGCCGCTGGTGGAAGGACTCCTCCTTGCAGATGCGGATCATCGCGCGGGAGTAGGGGCCGTAGGAGCAGCGTTGGAGCGGAACCTGGTTCATGATCGCGGCCTGGTCGACGAGCCAGCCCACGGCGCCGATGTCGGCCCAGGTCAGGGTGGGGTAGTTGAAGATCGAGGAATACTTCATCCGGCCGTCGAGCAGGCGCTCCGTCAGGTCGTCGCGGGAGACGCCCAGCGTTTCGGCGGCGCAGTAAAGATAGAGGCCGTGCCCCGCCTCGTCCTGCACCTTGGCCAACAGGATCAGTTTCCGCTCGAGCGTCGGGGCTCGGGTGATCCAGTTTCCCTCCGGAAGCTGTCCGACGATTTCGGAATGCGCGTGCTGGCCGATCTGGCGGATCAACGTCTCGCGGTAGCCGTCGGGCATCCAGTCGCGCGGTTCGATTTTCTCGCCGGCGTCGATGCGGTCTTGGAACGCGGCCTCCTCCGGCGTCATCTCGTCCCGGTTGGAGGTTCCGGAGGATTCGATCATCTGGGCGTACATCGGGTCGTCCTTCAGACTGCTTCGAGGATCATGGCGGCGCCTTGGCCGACGCCGACGCACATGGCGACCAAGGCGTGCCGGCCGCCGCGACGCCTCAGCTCGCGGGCGGCGGTCAGGGCGAGGCGCGCGCCGGACATCCCGAGCGGGTGTCCCATGGCGATCGCCCCCCCGTTGGGATTCACGTGCCCGGCGTCGTCGGGCAGGCCGAGTTCGCGGGTCACCGCGAGCGCCTGGGCCGCGAAGGCTTCGTTGAGTTCGATCAGGTCGATCCGGTCGAGCGCGAGGCCTGTCAGCGCGAGAGCCTTCCGGATCGCCGGGACGGGGCCCATTCCCATGACCCGGGGGGGCACGCCGACGGACGTCATCGCCGCGACCCGGGCGATGGGGGAGAGTCCATTCGCGCGGGCGGCCTCGGCCGAGGCGACGAGAAGCGCGGCGGCGCCGTCGTTCACGCCAGAGGCGTTGCCGGGGGTGACGGTCAGGCCGGGGCCGTTCACGCCGCGGAGCTTCGCGAGTTTGTCCACGCCGGTGTCGGGTCGCGGGTGCTCGTCGGTGTCCACGGTCACCGGTTCGCCTTTGGGTCCCGGTACGGTGATCGGCGCGATTTCCTCGGCGAACACGCCCTTCGCCCGCGCCGCCGCCCAGCGTTGTTGGCTCCGGGCCGCGAAAGCGTCCTGATCACAGCGGATTACGCGGTACTCCTCGGCGACGTTGTCCGCGGTCTCCGGCATGGAGTGCGTTCCGTGCGCGGCCTCCATCTTCGGGTTCACGAACCGCCATCCGATGGTGGTGTCGAAGATTTCCGCCGCCCGGGAGAACGCCGCGTGGGCCTTGGGCATGACGAAGGGCGCGCGCGACATTCCCTCGACGCCTCCCGCGATGATCATGCCGCAATCGCCGGAGCGGATCGCGCGGGCGGCCGTTCCCACGGCGTCCAGTCCGGACGCGCACAGGCGGTTCAGCGTGATGCCGGGAACCTCCACCGGCAGTCCGGCGAGCAGAGCCGCCATGCGGGCCACGTTCCGGTTGTCCTCGCCCGCCTGGTTGGCCGATCCGTAGATCACGTCGTCGAGGGTGGACCAATCCACGCCGGGATTTCGCTCCATCAGCGCGGAGATCGGATGCGCCGCCAGATCGTCCACCCGGATCCGGCTCAGAGCGCCGCCGTAGCGGCCGATCGGGGTGCGGACGCCGTCGCAGATGAAGGCATCGGCCATGCGGATTCTCCTTCCGGCGTCGAATTCTACGGTTCCCGGTCGATTCGGGCAAGGCGATCAATTCAGTGGCGGCGGGGCCGGGGTTGCGACGTGGACGGTCGTCCGGAATCAAGTCCGGTCGCATGGGGCCGCCACCGGATTGGCCCCGCCCATCTCCGGAGTGCCCCCGCGAATCCGCCGCTCCGCTTGCGGGGGGATTGGCGAAGCCGGATTGCCGGGCCTTCATCCGCGATGGCGCCCGCGCCGACCATGGCGCCCCGGCGACTTGGAAGTGAACACCACATCGGTTGACGACTGTGGTCGGCGCACTTCAACGCCTCACTTTGAACTTCGCGCGGCTTGCGCCAGTGATTTCATCAAATCCGCTGTCGCTCTCGACTGGCATCATGGCGGGGCGTTCACGGTCGGCGGCGGCCGACATCGAGGCGTGGCGGAGGCGGTTCCGAAATGAACGCGATTTCAACGCCGGACCCGGGCTGGGGACGGCGGCCTTCGCTCTCGGTCCATCATGCCCATTGGCGCGGCAGCCGCGCGGGTGAAGGAGATGAGGTTTCCGCAGCTCGCGGCGGGCCTCTGGGTGTTGAAGGCCGCCGCCCGCGTCGGTCACGCGTTTCCGCCGCTCGCGGCGGAACCTCCGGGTTTGTAGGTCGCCTCCCACGACGGTCACGCGTTTCCGCCGCTCGCGGCGGGACCTCCGGGTGTCG
>JANQKA010000505.1 GCA_028281405.1 Hasllibacter sp.
CTGGTCCATGATGGTGTTCCTCGCGGTGCTGACGGTCGGTTTCGCCTACGAATGGAGGAAGGGCGCGTTGGAGTGGCAGTGACGCGTTCCGCGTTCGCCGCGGGTGGACGTCCGCCTTCCCCGGGGAGACGGCGGGAGGTGTGGTCGATGTCTCCACGGACGGAACCGAATCGGAGATCACCGGACCTCGCGGACGACCGTCCCGAATCCGTGGCGCCCGGCGGACTCGGGCCCGTCGTCGACAGCAAATCGTCCGGTCGGCGCGCGCGCAGGAGTCGATGCGCGAGATCGACGTACGCGGGGGCCCGTCATCGACGACGAATCGTGCGGGTCGCGTGCCCCGCGGGGGGCGAAACACCTGGACGAAGCGGCGGAACGCCCCCCGCCGCGGCCGGACGGGCCGCCGGAGCCACGCGCCAACCGTAGCCACCAACCGGCTGAACATCCCCCGCCTTCTGGCGGTCGCCGATGCCTCGCTCCGACCAAGCCGAAACCGGAGGAACACTCCCGCCGCCAGGCGGCCGACGGAGCCGCCAACCGGCTGAACATCCCCCCGCCTCCGGACGGACCTCCGGTGCCGCGCGCCTCCCGTGGCAGCCAACCCGAGGAACGCTCCCCGCCGGGCGGGCCGCGGGAGCCGCGCGCCGACCGAAGCAGCCAATCGGCGGAACACCACCCGCCGCGTCCGGGCGGGCCGCCGGAGCCTTGCGCCGACCGTTTCCACCAACCGATGGACGCCACTCGCCGCGGCCGGGCGAGTCGCTTGTGCCGCGCTCCAATCGTTGCCGCCAACCGATGCAACACCTCTCGCCGCGGCCGGCCGAATCGCTGGTGCCGCGCCCCAATCGTTGCCGCCTACAGGCGGAACGCTCCCCGCCGCCTCCGGACGGGCAACCGGTGTCGGGCGACGACCGTTGCCGCCAACCGGCGGAACATCCCCCGCCTCCTCCGAACGCCGACCCCTCCGGTTTTATCGAGATCGAACGTCGATTTCCCTGGTGATCCCCACAATTCGCGACGGGGTCGCGGTTGCCCTTGAATCTCGCAAGAAATCCGCTTGCGTCCGCCGGACATGCCGACAACGTCGCGACTCAGGAGCCAGCCCGGTTCCGCCCTGCTCGGATTCGGCAAGCGTCACTCCCTCCGCCGATCCGGCCGGCGCAAGGCTCCACCCGGCTCTCCGAGCGTCTCCGCACCAAGGACAACTCGGCGGTGATCCCCGCATCGGCCAACCTTCGAAGGAGTCGCGACACCTGAGACGGTCCGGTTCCGCCCTCCGCCGATCCGCCAAACGTCCCTTCCTCCGCCGTTCCGGCTGCGCGGAAGGCTCTACCGGGTGATTCGGAGATTTGTCCGCCGCCGTCCCGACCGCGCGGAAGTCGCCACCCGGCCCACCGCGCGTCCCCGCACCGGGAACCCGACGGGGATCCTCCGCTTTGGCCAACTTCGAGGGAGTCGCGACTCCGGAACCGGGCCCATTCCGCCCTGCTCCGATTCGGCAAGCGTCCCTCCCTCCGCCGATCCGGCCGCGCGAAAGGCGCCTCCCGGCCCACCGCGCGTTCCCGCGACGGGCACAACCCGGCGGGGATCCCCCGCATCGGCCAACCTTCGAAGGAGTCGCGACACCTGAGCCGGCCCGGTTCCGCCCTCCGCTGTTCCGGCAAACGTCCATCCCCCCGCCGATCCGGCCGCGCGGAAGGCGCCATCCGTCCCACCGCGCCCCTTCACCGGAAACTTCCCGACGGGGATTGCCCGATCCGGCAACCGTCGAAGGTCGCGCCGGGTATCCGGTTTGGGAAATTCTCACTTCGCCGCGGTTACCGGTTTCACGGGTGGGGCGGGGACATCGGCGCCGCGGCACAACTTTCCGTGACGACCCGGCCGGCGCGATGAACGGGGATCGCCTCCCCGCGAATTCATGAAACCGTGGATTCCGCCGCCGCGAGCTCTCCGAACATCCATCCGCGACCCGCCGGATCGATGCGAGTTTCCGGTCAATCGTCTTGTTTTCCAAATGGGCGACGGGGCATCGGCCGGGCGGCCCGCCCCGTGTTCAACCGGAGACGGGAAGGCGGTCGTCGACACGACCCGCCTCCCCGGAATTCACATCCAAGGGGGCCGTCACGGCCGACCACCGGCGGCGGTCGGCCGGTGGCCAGCGGGGTCATTCGGCGATCTTCCCCCAGCGTCCCCAATCCCCGAGGGCGCGCCACATGGCCGCGGTGTCGACTTCGCCTGCGTCCTCGAGCGATCTCCACGCGGATCGGGGCATGTCCCCGAGCAACCGGGCGGCGCGGTCCGCGAGGGACTGGTCGAAGGACGCTCGGTCCGCGCGCATCATGACCCGGCCATACCAGGACGCCAATTCCTCGGCCCAATCCACCGGTTTCCCGATGACGTCGGGCAAGTCGGCAATCCCTTCGAACGCTTCCGCCTCCATCGCCAGAAATTCCTCCATCGCCCGGATTTCAGCTTCATCGGGGGGATCGATCGGAGGGAAATCCTCGAAGTAGCACTCGTCCGGGCGGTCCGGATGGTCGTGGGGGATGAACGGGATTTCATCCTCGATGGAGAGCGACCCGTCCAGGAGAAAGTCGGGCGTGGAAATCTCGTCGAAGGTGGAGTCGCCGTCCCCCATCCCTTCCGCGGAACCGGGATATTTCGATGAAGGCGCCTTTCCGGCCGGTGCCGACACCGGCATCTCCGGGGCATCCGCCGGACGGTAGACCCCCGATCCCGGGATCAGAGGGAGCAATGTTCCCTTGGCGACCAGGGCCTCCACGATCCCGGACGGCGTTTCGGAGCCGGACGCGAATGCGTCGCCGCCCCGCGCGGCGCATTCGTCCTCGATATCCGTCAGGGTGACGACGAACAGCGTGTTGCCGCGGGCCGGGGAGCGCAGGTACTCCATCACGAACTCCTCGGCGGATGGGCCGCCCGCGGGCACGGGCGATGGGTCTTTCGAATTTTCCATGGGAATCCTGTCATTGTTCTGGATGGAACGAACTTACCGCATTA
>JANQKA010000537.1 GCA_028281405.1 Hasllibacter sp.
GCCATTCATTTACGCGCCTCCCGATTCATTCCGATTCGTCGACGGAAATCGGGCGATTTCGCGCTTCCAACGATGCGCGGCCACCTGTCGCGCAAATCCATATTTTCCTCTCTGACGGCGGCGCCTTCTCTCGGTTTGAGCCTCTTTCGACCCTTCCCTTCCCGGCAATTCGGGAACGGACGGCGGCTTTCGGGGTGACGCGGTGCCGGTCTCGCGCGGTGGCCGACACGGATGGGGAGCGCCCCCGAGCGCGGAGACGGTCGAACGCCATCGAAAATCGGGAGGAATGCTCGACCGCACGGACATCCTCACCTTGTGCGTCGTCCTTGGCCAACCACGGATGGCCGCCGGGGTCAGCCACGGAACCGCTACGAGGCTCCGACGGAGAGAGCCAACCCGCCCGAGTCGCGGCCCATCGCTCCGTTCGGCGACACCGCGGCGGCCGGCTTCGGTCAAAGCCGGATTCGCATTCACCATGGTGGTCACCCGCGCACGCGGAGAAATTTGCATGTCAACCCTCGTCTCGTCATCCCGTCGATCGTCCCATGGGTGAATCCAATCGTCAAGGGGCATGTTTCGCGTCGGGCGCCCCCTGCGCCTGCCGCCGCCGACCCGATGCATCGGGTCGGCGCGGTTCCCACCATGCACGGGAACCGACACGCTTATCGGACAAGCAATCCCCAAAGAAAATCGTCACGCATCTCGTATTCTTCCCCACGTCGCCTCCACCTGGCAGCGGGTCTCCGCCGGAATCGCCGGCGGGTCATAAATTTGTATGTATAGATATAATAAAATTTGATATTACAAATTTTATTTTTCTGTAAAATAAAGGATTATGTAAGATTATTGGAGTAAATTTCGCTGGAATTTGGCGAAAAGGAGACGCGCTCCGCCCGGATCGCGGCGAATCATTCGCGTGGGTGATTCGCCGAGCCCAAAATCGGCCGTGGCGCC
This sequence comes from Hasllibacter sp., assembly GCA_028281405.1. GTDB lineage: Bacteria > Pseudomonadota > Alphaproteobacteria > Rhodobacterales > Rhodobacteraceae > JANQKA01. Next base: position 955 of record JANQKA010000537.1, read on the forward strand.
CGGAATTCGGCTGAAAACCGCTCCCGTGGGTGGAATCCCGGGCAATTTGGGTCGCGTGAGGCGGTAAACCGGTCGAATCAGCGCGGTCAGGCGCGTTCCATGAGGGCGGCCAGCCGAACCGGAGCGTGGCTTGGCGAAGGCGGAGATTTGAGCCGCCGCCCAGTGCCTGTGCGTCGGCTGAACCTCGACCACCCCTTGGTCGAGGCTCCCGGGGGCCATCCCCCGACCATGTGACGTCTCCGGGATGCGGAGGGCCGGTACGCCTCTGTAGGGGAGCAACACGTGACTACGGCCTGTCGGCCCCCGCGGGAACGGGCCTCACGGGTCCATTGGAGGGGCGCGAAGTTCTTCGCGCGTCCGGGACGGTGCGGATCCAGGGTGTTATGCCGCGGAACCTGGTCGATGGCCCCCGCGTCCGCTGGACGCGGAGAATATGTATTCGCGCCACGCACTTGCGGGGCGCGAATCCCCCCGCATCGCCACCAGCACCTTCCTCGCCGCCGCCGGCTCCGGATCTTGAGCGGGTCCGCCTCATGCGGGTCCGCACGGTTGTGACCTATGACTGCTGGGAATTCACCGATGGGGCGTGGGCGGCCCCGCGCAAACGGAATCAGAGAGATCCATCTCCCCGCGCGCGGATAAGCGGATAATATGGGGGCCCCTCGCCGTGATGTTCGCCGCTCCCGTGGGATCCATGCCCACCGCGCGCGGATATGGGCGTGTTCCAACACCTCATCCCCTCAAGCCGCACGCGGGCTGACGCCCCCCCGCGGAATTCGACCGACGCGTCGGGGTTGCGCCTGGAGTCACCGCATCCAAATTGGAGAAAATCTCGAAAAATATCACCACGCCACATCGCTGACCTATGTCGCGATTCGTCAACACGCGAAAATTTCTCAATATATGAAAATCCGCTTGTGGAACG
>JANQKA010000606.1 GCA_028281405.1 Hasllibacter sp.
GGAGCGGCCCGGCGCTCCCGGCTTGGATCCGCGCCGCCGGTCCTCAGCCGTTCACGTCCACAACGACGCGGCCCCGGACGCGGCCCTCGAGAATTTCCCGGCCAAGGCGCGGGAGATCATCCAAAGTGGCGGGCACGATCATCTCTTCGAGCTTTTCCATCGGAAGGTCGGCCGCGATCCGCCGCCACGCCCGCCGGCGGTTCTCGAAGGGCTGCATCACGCTGTCGATTCCGAGAAGGTTCACGCCGCGCAAAAGGAACGGGATGACCTTGGCCGGCAGGTCGGCGCCTCCCGCCAGCCCGACCGCCGCGACGGAGGCGCGGTATTTCATCTGACCGAGCACGCGCGCGAGCATCGCCCCGCCCACGGCGTCGACGCATCCCGCCCACGTTTCCGCCTCGAGGGGGCGCTTCGTGACCTCGTTGAGTTCGTCTCGGGCGACGATCCGCGCCGCGCCCAAGCCCTTGAGGTAGCCCTCCTGCTCCGGCCTTCCGGTGACCGCGGCCACCTCGTGGCCGAGATTTCCCAGGATCGCCGTCGCGACCGATCCCACGCCGCCGGCGGCTCCGGTCACCAGCACCTCGCCGCTCCCGGTGGTCAGGCCGTGGTCCTCAAGCGCCATGACCGCCAGCATCGCGGTGAATCCGGCCGTGCCCACCGCCATGGCCCGCCGGGTGGTCAGCCCCTCCGGCAGGGGCACCAGCCAGTCGGCCTTGACGCGCGCCTTGCCAGCGTAGCCGCCCCAGCGCGCCTCGCCCACCCGCCATCCGGTCAGCACCACCTTGTCGCCGGGGGCGTAGCGGCCGTCGTCGGAAGCCTCGACCGTGCCGGCGAAGTCGATTCCCGGCACATGGGGATAGTCGCGCACGAGACCGCCCCCCGGGCCGATGCAGAGGCCGTCCTTGTAGTTGACCGTGGAATACTCGACCGCCACGGTCACGTCCCCCTCGGGCAGTCGGTCTTCGGCGACGTCCTGGACGGCGGCGCGGGTCTTTCCGTCCCCGTCCTTCTCGACGACAAGCGCTTTCATGGGTTTCCTCCGGTTTGGTGTTCGCGCGCTCCGGCGGGCGCGCGGGTGATCATTTCTTTCCGGGGCCCGACCAGTCGATCGGCGTGATATCCGCCGACTTGCCGTCGAAGTCCCAGACCCGTCCGTAATCGCGCACGCGGGATCTGAGCCCCTTGGCGACGTATACCGTGGGACCCATCCAGTACTTGGAGTTGTTGACCGCCACCGGTTGGTCCCGGTCCGCGCCCTCGATCAGTTCGATCTCGCCCTGGATCTTGCGCCCGACGACGATCCGTCTGCGGCGGCCGTCCTTTTCGATGACCACGTTCTCGCGCTCCGCGCCGATGATCTCCGAGACGAGGTGGTGGAACACGCCGGTGGTGCCTCCCGCCGCCCCGGACAGGATCTTCAGAATTCCGTTGTACGCCTTCTGGCTCGCGCGTTGGTCGACGTAGACCGCGACCTTCCAGCCTCCCTCCGCCATGCGGCCGGGGATGTCGATCAGAAGTCCGATGTTCAAACCGTCGAGGCTTTCGCCCTCGTAGCTGCCCTCGTCGATCGAGATGCCCATCCACGTCTGGCAATAGCCTTCCGTCGGCGGGTGTTTGCCGAGGCTGACGACGCAGGGACAGAACACCGCGCAGGAGCAGTTCATGAACAACTCGCCCCGAACACGCCAGTCCGTCGGCGTCTGATGCCGCCGCGTCCGGTTCATCCGGTTGTCGATCTTTTCCATGACCTGCAACCGGTCGGATTTTTCAGCCATTGTCCGCTCCTTCAGGCGACCGCCACCACGGCGCCCGCCAAGATCAGCGCCGCGCCGGCGGGCTTCGTCACGTGGCGCGCGACCTGCGGGAGCTTTTCCAACACCATCAGGGCGGTGGCAAGGCCCATCCAGATCAGGCTCATGGTTCCCGCGGCGAAGCCGAGGGCCATGAAGCCCCAGCAGCATCCCGCGCAAAAGGCCCCGAGGCCCCATCCCATCCGCAGACCGCCCCGGAAGCCGGGGCGCCAACGGCCGAGGAAATAGGTCATCGGGGCGTGGCACACCGAATGGCAGACCCGCTTCATCCATGTGAACTGGTAGATCCCCACGGCGATCAGCAACCCAGCGGCCAGCCACTTGGACGCGGGCCTGCCGAGGAGGTCCACGACGCCCGCCCGCAGGAGCGGAAGCTGCGCCCCGGCGATGACGGCGGCGAACAGAAGCCAGACCGCGAAGTATCCCGCCAGCACGCCCCACCATCCGGCGCGGTTTCCATCGGCGGAACGGATCAGCGCCTCGTAGGTCGACAGGGTCGGAACGAGCGTCGGGCCCATCATCGCCGCCATCATCACCGCCCACATGGCGAACAGCCCGCCCCAGGCGTCCATGGGCATCATGTTCAGGCCCACGGGCCGTCCCAGCCAGTCGAGGCCGGACGCGCGGGCCATCGCGTAGAGCCAAAGCCAAGCGGCCACGACCGCCGCGAAAAACGCGAGCCACCCGACGCTTCTCGCCAATCCAGCCAAACCGCGCTCCCGCCCCGACAAGGATCCGACGATTGGCCCCGCGTCGGGCCGGTGTCAAACGCCCGCGCGGGCGGCGCTTCCGGGGGCGAACCGTTTGAACCCCTCCCCGAACGGGCCTAGCCTCCCGCGCGACGCCAAACACAGCTCGAGGGATCAACAACATGACCGTACTCCACCGCATTCTGGCCGGCGCCGCGATCGCGGCCATCGGCGGCGCGGCAGCCGCGCAAGACTCCGATTTCCTGGTGTTCGACTGGTCGGGCTACGAGGATCCGGGCTTCTGGCAGGCCTATGTCGACAAACACGGCACGGGCCCGTCCTACACCTTCTTCGGCGAGGAGGAGGAGGCGTTCCAGAAGCTCCGCTCCGGATTCAGGGCCGATGTCGCGCATCCGTGCTCCCAATCCGTCGAGAAGTGGCGCGACGCGGGCCTGATCGAGCCCTTCGACATCTCCCGAATCCCGGCCTACGGCGACATCGACCGGAGTTTCACCGACAGCGACGTGTTCACCGTCGGCGGCGACGTCTACTTCATTCCGGTCGACTTCGGGGCGACGGCGATCCTCTACAATTCCGACGAGGTTTCCGCGGGCGACGTCTCCACGCTCGAGGTGTTCAAGGATCCCAAATACGCGGGGCGCATCTCGCTTCCGGACAACGTCGACGACATCTACGCGCTCGCCTATCTCGCGACGGGCACGTCCGACTGGACGCGGGCGACCCTTTCCGACTTCGAGAAAGCCTCCGCCTGGCTCCGCGGGGTGCATCCGAGCGTCCGCGCCTACTGGGCCGACGGCGCCGAGTTGTCCCAACTGATGGCCACCGGCGAAGTCCTCGTCGCCTGGGCGTGGAACGAGACGCTGGTGCAACTCCGGGGCGACGGCTACCCGGTCGGGTTCGAGCGCGAGGCGGCGGAAGGGTCGTCCACGTGGTTCTGCGGCTACGTCAACCTCGCCGACGGTCCCGGGTCGGAGGACAAGGTCTACGACTTCATGAACGCGTGGATGGAGCAGAGCTCCGCCGACTACATCGTCAACGAATGGGGATACGGCCACTCCAACAAGGAGGCGATGTCCAACATCGATCCGGAGGTGGTCTCCTCCGTCGGCATGGGGCCCATCGACGCGCCGATCCTTGCCCAGTTGCCCATGGACAACGCCCTCCGCGAGCGGATGATCGCCGAGTTCGAGAAGATCAAGGTCGGCTTCTGACCGCTTGAAATCGACGGGGCGCCCAGGCGTCCCGTCGGCCCGAATCGACGCTCCGGCCGCGCGGACGGCCGTTCCGAGTGGAACCGGGCGTCATCCGGCGTTCCCGCGCCTTCCGCGCCGTGGTCATCGTCGGCGGTCGGATGCTTCCCTCCCGGGACATTGGCGGCGCCGGAATTCCGATCCGCCGGGCCGACCGCCCGGGGGATGATTCGGCGATTCCCCGGGGTGATTCGGAATTCACCACGCCCTCCACCGATCCCCGATCCCCGACGCGGATTCCGCGCGTGGCCGGTTTCTCCCGATCCCGGAGCATCCCCGACCCGGCGCTCCGTCCCGTTCCCGGAACGGGCCAAAGACCCCGATCGATCGAATCCCGCGCCGATTCGCCCGCGAAGGGCGCATTTTGCCGGACAGGGCTCGGCCAGCGGGGAAATCCGGGAAAAGGCGGTTGATTCGCCGCTTCCCTTCATCCGGGCGCCAACCTCCCTCCGAAGCGGCGATCCAGTGATTCGTCCTTGCGAAGCATGGGCGTCCGCGCGGCTTGGAGCGGGGTTCCGGCGGCG
>JANQKA010000649.1 GCA_028281405.1 Hasllibacter sp.
TGCCGCCGCTGGCGCCCTACGTCGCCTCCAAGGCCGGACTGGCCGGCGTGGTTAAGAACGCGGCCCACGCGCTGCGCGGTCACCGCATCCGCGTGAACGGCATAAACGTCGGTTGGATGGCCACGCCGGGAGAGGACGCGACGCAGCGCAAATGGCACGGCAAGGGAGACGACTGGCTGGAGCGGGCCAAGGCGAACAGTCCTTTCGGCGCGCTGGTCGCGCCGGAGGAGGTCGCCCGCCAGACCGCGTTTTTCCTTGGAAGCGAGTCGGGCGTCGTCACCGGATCGGTGATGGACTTCGATCAGGTCGTGGTCGGCGCGTACCCTTCCACCGATTGATTTTTTGGGGATTGTTCACGATTCCGCCCGAGGGGGCGGCGCAGCGGCTGTTCCGATCAGACACCCGGGCCGGAGCCCCGCGTCATGTGACCCGGGGCACCCCCGCCCCCGCGAAGCACGTTGAGCGCGGCGTTGACATCCGCGTGGGCCACATGGCCTCGTGGTGCAATGTCCCGCGGCCCAGAGACATTCTCCCCCGGAAGGCCCGCCTTCCATGATCCGCCGCCGGCTTAGGATCGAAAGGATTTGGACGGGGGACGGGATCGGGCGCTGGCCTGTCCCGCGGCCGAGATCCGGTTCCGCCGTGGCCGTCCCGTCCGCTTCGTTCCGCCCCGCCCGATCCGTTCCGTCTCGGACGCGGTCCAAGAGTGAAATCAAGGGGCTTATGACCAATGCTGACCAGGCACGATATATGGTGTGAACTGGCAAGCCATCATATAGCGGAGGGCGAAAATCGTCCAAAACTGTGGGAAACACCCGCGGAGCGGCCAAATCGAACATAAAGCAATCCCCGAACTTGACTCTCCTATCCACCATATGCCACGAACTGGCAGTCAGGCGGTTTCCCGCCCGCCAAGGGAAAGGTGGTTCGTCGCGACGTGGACCCATGGAGGTTGGGATTTTCCGGCGCGCGGAGCTCGGCGTTCCATCGCCGATGTGATGGGATCGCCACGGAGGGAACGGGGGAAGGATGGACGGAGCCATGTTCAAGGCATCCGACGAGGAATACTCCCGCGACACCAACCGTCCGCGTTTGGCCGCGGGATCGGCGATTCGGCGGGCGAGCGGCCCGCCAGGGTTGGTCGGCGCCGCGGCGGCATTGGCTGGATGTGGAGGCGGAGCATCCAAGCCGGGCGGACCCGCGGAGACCGCGGCGGATGGCGTCCCCTCGACCGGGACGGAACCGACGAGGATCTCGGCCGAAATGGACGGCGCGCCCGGAGGCGCGATATCCTACTCCCCGCCCCTGCATGCAGTACGCGACCTTGACATGGAGACCATCACTTATTCGGCGGCGCTGTCCACGGGCGGGTCGCTCGACAGCGTGGGATTGAGGATCGACGGCGGCACCGGGGAGGTCAGCGGCACATATACGGGAATCGGCCCCGTCGAGATCAGCATCACCGCCGCCGACGGAGACGGCGGCCGCGCGGTGGTCGCGCTGACGTTTCGGGACGCGCTCGGGATGATCCGCGCCGAGGCGATTGGGATCCAAGGAGCCGAATTCTCCTACGCCACGCCGGCGCGGGCGGCCGTTGGCCTCGATCCTGGAAGTTTGGTCTATTCGGCGGCGCTGGCCACGGGCGCGCCCTTGGAGAGCGTGGGCTTGGAGATCGACCCCGAAACCGGAGAAATCGACGGCGCATTCACCGGCGGGAATCCCGTCGAGATCAGAATCGTCGCCGCAGACTCTGACAACTCCCGGATCGTCGTCGCGCTCACGGTGACGCCCGACCCGGACGGGGGAGGCGTTTCCGATTCGGGCGAATACATTTCGGTCGGCGACACGCCGGACGCCCCTCCCGATTCGAATCCCGGAGCCCCGGCAGATATTGAGGGCCATCCTGCCGCCGTGGTTGAATTCGCGCGTGGCGCCCGCGTCGAGTTCTTCGTGGACAGCGTGCTCAACCTCGCCGACGACGGAGGTTTGTCGTCGTATCGGGCCACGGTGGGCGAAGCCCACCAGAATCTATCCACGATCGGCCTGTCGATTGATCCGGACACCGGAGAAGTTTCGGGAACGCTTTCGGCCTCCGATGATCGGATCATCAACATGTTCGCCGTCGACGCGAGCGGTTCCCCGGTGGGTTGGACCCTTGCCCTCGTTGTCAATGGAGCTCCCGAAGCTTCCCCGGGCCTGCCGGATTCGGTGTCGCTGACGACCGGAACCGAGATCGATCTGCTGAACGTCCGCGCGGCGTTCCGGGATCCCGACGGCGACGCGCTGACCATCGCGGCGACGGTGCGGGGGATCGAACTCGCGGACGCGGGCATCGGTCTCTCGGTCGAACCGGACAGCGGGATTATCTCGGGAACGTACACCGGGACTGATGCGGTGACGGTCCTGGTCCGGGCCATCGATGGCGGGGGGTTGTTCGCCGAGGACAGCATCGTCATAGCGGCAAACCCGAGACCCGCCATGTCCGCCCATCCCTTGTCGAACCTGGACGTGGCCACGACTGTCGGCTCGACGTTGAACCCAATCGATGTCGCTGGCGGCTTCGACGACGACGGCGGGCGCGATGGCCTCACCTTCACGGCGTCCCTGGCGGACGGCACGGACTTGGAAACGGTCGGATTGACTTTGCGCGACGGCGCGATCGTGGGCACCGTCCGGAGCGTGGGAGCATTCGATGTGGCGATCACCGCCCGGGACAAACACGGGGCCGGGCACTCGCAAACCTTCACCATTCTCGTGACGGAACCGGACGCGAACCAAGCACCCGTGGTGTCGACCAACGCGCCGGGGGATCGGGATGAGACGATCGGACTTTCGATCGCCCCCATCGACCTGGGGGATTTGTTCCACGATCCCGACGGGGACGCGCTGACCATCTCCGCGGAGTTGGGCCGCCCGGACTCCGGCCTGTCGTTCGACGCCGCGCTCCTGCGGATCACGGGTGATTTGGCCGGGTCTGACGACGTGGAAGTGACGGTCACCGCCGATGACGGCAGGGGAGGCTTGGCGACACACTCCTTCACCGTCACCGCGAACGCGGGAGCCGGGGGGAATCGGAATCCCGTGGCTACGGACGTTCCCGATTGGGAGTTGGTCGTGACCCGGGGCAGCGGAATTGAACCGCGCGAGTTCAATGTCGGCGAGGGATTCAACGACCCGGACCAAGGGGACAGGTTGATATTCGGTTCGCCCGACTTGGCGGACACGGGTCTTTCCATTTCCGAGGATGGTTGGATCACTGGAATATTTTCTGCGGAGACTGGTGGTTCTTTCGCCATCACCGCGGATGACGGGCGTGGTGGAATCGTCTCGCGGATCATGAAAATCGACTTCGACGCGGTCTATGGTTCATTGACGGGCGGCGAAGGCCGCGATATGGTATTCGGCACTCCGAATGGCGACACGCTGAGGGGGCTTGAAGGCCCAGATTTCCTTTATGGAGGGCGTGGAGGCGACGGCATTTATGGCGGCGGTGGAAATGACACGATTCATGGTGGCGCGGGCGACGACACAATAATCGGAGGCTTCGGAGACGACGAGATTTGGGGCGGGACAGGCCGCGCCGACACCGCCGTGTTCTACGAACCACGGAAAAATTACTATGTTACCTGGAATACGGCCGGCCCGTCCGAAAACGCCAAAACGCAAGTGACCGTGGAGTTAGTCGGGCGTCCCGCGGTGGGTTCCGATAGATATTTTCATGCCGGCGAGGGTCGGGACAGGTTGTGGGAAATCGAGATTTTGAGATTCTCGGACATGTCGATTCGGTTGTCGGATATTATCGAAAACGCGGCTCCGGAGGTGCTGGATCCGGACCCGTCGGACCCAAACTTGTTGGGACTCCCCCGTGTGGCAAGCGTCATCATGACAACCCGCGAA
>JANQKA010000695.1 GCA_028281405.1 Hasllibacter sp.
CTGGTGAACGTCGAGGAGAAAGAGATCGGATGGCGTGAGTTCGCCGAATTGATCGACGAATGATCATGCGCGCGCGGAAAGTCGCGGACGGGAGGTCACGGAACGCATCCCGGGGGGCGCGGAGGAAATCCAGCCACGACCGATTTTGGGCCGCGTCGACAATTCGGATCGTGGGCGCATCCGCGCTTTTCTTCGCGTATTCATGAATTTCAGCGGGTCCGGACGACGATGGGGAAGTTCCGGAGCCCCGGAAGAATCGGTCCCGCGCGGAGCTTGGAGCACCGCGCGGGACCGGGGAATGATCCTCGCTTGGATTCGCGCGCGAATCAGGTTCTCCGTCCGTCCCACGCGCCCGTGTCGCGCGCGGGGGATTGGGATATGAACCCGGCCGTTTCCGCGAAGGCGGAATCGGCCTACGGGGCTTCGCCGCCTTCGGCCGCCTTGACGTCCGGCTCCGCCGGCGCGTCCCCGCCGTCCGCCCGCCCGGACTCCGCGGCTTTCGGTTCGTTTCCGTCCGCGGATGTCCCGGTTTCGGGGGCCCCGGGGCCGTCGCCGGTCGAGGGCGCGTCCCCGCCGCCTCCGTCCGCGGCGTCCCGGCTTTCGCCGTCGAGTTCGTCGAGCTGCGCGGCGTCGATGTCGTCGAACAATTCGGCGATCTCGAACTCCAGCGCGTCCTCGTCGGAGGAGGCTTCGCGGACGGTTTTGCCACGCGCCTGGATTTCGGCCTCTTCGGCGGTGCGCGCCACGTTGAGCGTGACGGTCGCCTCGACCTCGGGGTGAAGGTGCACGGTGACCGTGTGAAGGCCCAACTCCTTGATCGGATACGTGAGCCGGACCTGCTTCCGGTTGACGGGGATGCCGGATTCGGAAACCGCGGCGGCGGCGTCGCGCGTGGTGACGGAACCGTAGAGCGCTCCGCCGTCGGACGCGGATCGGAGCACGACGAATTTCCCGCCGTCGATCTTCTCGGAGTCCGCCCGGGCCTCGGCCTTCGTTTCCTCGTTGCGCGCCTCGCGGGCGGCTTTCTCGGCCTCGAACCTTTTGATGTTCGACTCGGAGGCGCGGAGCGCCTTGCCCTGTGGCAGCAGGTAGTTGCGGGCGTAGCCCTCCTTCACGGAGACGACCTCGCCCATCTGTCCCAGCTTGGAGACGCGTTCGAGCAGGATTATGTCCATGACTTCCTCCTCACTTCACGGCGTAGGGCAGAAGCGCGATGAAACGGGCCCGCTTGATGGCGCGGGACAGCTCTCGCTGCTTCTTCGCCGAGACGGCGGTGATGCGGGACGGCACGATTTTGCCGCGCTCGGAGATGTAGCGCTGCAGCAGGCGTGTGTCCTTGTAGTCGATTTTCGGCGCGTTCTCCCCGGAGAACGGGCAGACCTTGCGCCGGCGGAAAAACGGTTTGACGGCCATGTTTCTCTCCATCTCAGCCGCGGGGGCGGCGTTCGCCGCGCTCCTCGCGCTTCTGCATTTGCACCGAGGGGCCCTCGGCGTGCTTGTCCACCTTGATCGTCATCACGCGCATCACGTCCTCGTGCAGGCGCATCAGGCGCTCGGCCTCCCGCACCGCCTCGGTGGGGGCGTCGCTGCGCACGAAGGCGTAGTGCCCCTTGCGGTTCTTGTTGATCCTGTAGGCGAGGGTCTTGGCGCCCCAGTACTCGGAATCGACGACCTGGCCGCCGTTGTCGGTCAGGATGGCGCCGAAGTGCTGGATGAGGCCTTCCGCCTGCGCGCCGGAAATATCCTGGCGCGCGATCAGGACATGCTCGTAGAGAGCCATGTTCGCTCCATTCGTCGGGCGCGTTTCAAAGGACGAGGCTCCGTGTCCCGCGCCTCGCCCACGAGAGGCCGCGCGGATGATGATTCGTGCGGGACGGGGCCTTATACAGGCGCCGGGGCCGGGCGCAACCCGAAAATGACGCGATTGCGCCCCGCCGCCGGGCCGGGTATCGCGACGGCGGACAGGATTTGAAAGGATCGGCGATGCGGGCGTTCGCGTTCCCCGGGCAGGGCGCCCAAACCATCGGCATGGGCCGCGACCTGGCGGAGGCGCACCCCGCCGCCGCGGCGGTGTTCGAGGAGGTCGACGACGCCTTGGGAGAGAATCTGTCGGGGCTGATCCGCGAAGGCGACATCGAGACGCTGACCCTCACGAGGAACGCCCAGCCGGCGCTGATGGCCACGTCGATGGCGGCGGTCAGGGCGCTGGAGGCCGAGGGGGTCGGCGTCGCCGGGCACGCGTCCTTCGTCGCGGGGCACTCTCTCGGCGAGTATTCCGCGTTGGCCGCCGCCGGAGCGGTGGGCGTGGGCGACGCCGCACGCCTGCTCAGGCGCCGGGGCGAGGCGATGCAGGCGGCGGTTCCGGTGGGGCTGGGGGCGATGGCGGCCCTTTTGGGGATGGATTTCGAGACCGCCTCCGCCGTGGCCGCCGAAGCGGCGGAAGGGGAGGTTTGCCAAGCCGCCAACGACAACGATCCGGCGCAGGTGGTCGTGTCCGGGCACAGGACCGCGGTCGGGCGCGCGGTGGAGATCGCGAAGGGGCGCGGCGCGAAGCGGGCGGTGATGCTGCCCGTGTCGGCTCCGTTCCATTGCGATTTGATGAGTCCCGCCGCCGATGTCATGGCCGAGGAACTGTCCCGGGTCGAGATCGCCGAACCGAGCGTGCCGCTCGTGGCCAACGTCACCGCCGCGCCGGTGACCGATCCGGCGGAGATCCGCCGGCTTCTCGTCGAGCAGGTCACCGCCGCGGTGCGGTGGCGCGAGAGCGTGGCGTGGATGGCGGGCGAGGGCGGCGTCACCGAGATTTGGGAGGTTGGAGCCGGCAAGGCCCTGTCCGGCATGGTCCGGCGGATCGCCAAGGAGGTCGCCACCCGGCAGGTCGGAACCGCGGCGGAGGTCGCCGCGGCGAAGGACGCGGTCTGAGCGCGCCGAATCGGCGGGGACCGGAAACCAATTGAACGGAGGAGGTCGTGATGTTCGATCTGAATGGAAAGTCGGCGCTGGTGACCGGGGCGTCGGGCGGAATCGGCGGCGCGGTCGCGGCCGCGCTGCACGGGGCGGGGGCCGCGGTGGCCCTGTCGGGCACGAGGGAGGCCCCGCTCGGAGAACTGGCGGAACGGCTCGGCGGACGGGCCCATGTCCTGCCCTGCGACCTGTCGGACCCCGGCGCGGTCGCCGAATTGCCGGGCCGGGCCTCGGAGGCGATGGGATCCCTGGATATTCTCGTCAACAACGCGGGAATCACGCGGGACCAGTTGTTCATGCGCATGACCGACGCGGACTGGGAACAGGTTCTCGAGGTGAACCTGTCGGCGGCGATGAGGCTGATGCGCGGAGCCATCCGCGGCATGATGAAGGCGCGGTGGGGCCGGATCGTCAACATCACGTCGGTGGTGGGAGCGACCGGCAACCCGGGCCAGGCCAATTACGCGGCGGCCAAGGCGGGACTCGTCGGCATGTCGAAATCGGTGGCCCAGGAGGTGGCGGGCCGGGGAATCACGGTGAACTGCGTGGCCCCGGGCTTCATCGAGACGGCGATGACGGACGGACTCGGCGAGGAACTGAAGAAGACGATCCTGAGCCGGATTCCGGTCGGGCGGATGGGTGATTCGGACGAGATCGGCGCGGCGGCGCTTTATCTCGCGTCGCCGGAGGCGGGCTATGTCACGGGCGCCACGCTGCACGTGAACGGCGGCATGGCGATGCTCTGACCGGTCCGGCGCCGCCGCCGGCCGCGGAGGAGGCCGGAGCGGCGCCCGGGATCTCCGGCTCGGATTCCGACCCGGTCCGGTGCGAGGAGAGCCGCCGCCCCGAAGGGCGTGTCGGGCCGCCCCGCGCCGATTCGCGGGCCGTCCCGCGGCGCGGCGGGGACAGGGCGGAACGCTCGAAACCGCCACGGCCGTGGAACGGCATCCCGCCCCGGTCCGCCCGCGCCGCTCCGCGGAATCGACGGCGGCGGGCCGCGAATGGATCGTTTTTCCACGAATTGTCGAATCCGGGGCGCGGGCGAGGCTTGCGTACCGCCGCGATTTGCTTAATCATGGCCCGAATGGCGGAACCGTCCGCGCCGCCCGGACCCTTGATGGGATGGCGCGATTCGCCGCGCCGTCCCGGTCGGGAGGCGCGGCGCGGAGCATCCGCACCAACACCACGGGTGCGAACCCACGGGCGAAGGCCCGGCAGATACAGAGGATGGACAATGAGCGACGTTGCAGATCGCGTGCGGAAGATTGTCGTCGAGCATCTCGGCGTCGGAGAGGAAAAGGTGAACGACAGCGCGTCCTTCATCGACGATCTCGGCGCGGACAGCCTTGACACCGTTGAACTCGTGATGGCTTTCGAGGAGGAGTTCGGGATCGACATCCCGGACGACGCCGCCGAGAACATCCAGACGTTCGGCGATGCGGTGAAGTTCATCCAGAAGGAACAGAGCTGACCATCCTCCGTTCACACGAATCGGACATGGAACGGCGCGGCGGCGGGCCGCGCCGTTCCGCCCCGCCGAACCGGGCCCGGCCCGCGGAGGCGGGGGCGACCGCGGGAGGGCCGCCATGAAACTCATTCCCACGCTGCAGCTCAAGGACGGCAAGGTCGTCACGCTGACGGGAGGCCGAATCGCCGATCCGGTGATCTGGCACGTCGATCCTGTGGCCACCGCCAAGGATTGGACCGAAGCCGGGGCGGACCTGATTCAAGTCACCAACCTGGACTGGGCCTCCGACGAGGGCGACAACTCGGAGGTCGTGGAGCGGATCATCCGGGAGGTGCCCGCGCGCGTCCAGCTCGCGGGCGGCTTCGGCACCGAGGCCGGCGTCGACGACTGGATCAACCGAGGCGCGGCCAGGCTGGTGATCGGCGCGGCGCGGGCGGCGCGGAATCCCGAACTGATCAAATGGCTGGCCCGGAAGCATCCCGACATGATCGTCCTCTCGGTCGATGTCTATCAGGGCCGCGTGATGGCGGACGCCTGGCGGGTCAAGACTGCGTTCGAACCCGAGATGATGATCCGCGAATTCGACGGCGGCGGGCTCGCCGCGATCCTTCTCACCGACATCGACGCGGACATAGAGGAGACCGACGCCAGCCTTTCCCTGATCACGCGCGCCGCCGCCCTTGCCCGGACGCCGCTGATCGCCAGCGGCATGGTGCGCGGAATGGACGATATCTCGCGGCTCAAATACGTGCGCAACGTGGCCGCCGCCCTCGTGGGACGCCCGCTGCTGAGCCGGGATATCGACCTCGCCGAGGCCATGGCGGTCGCCCGCGCGGAGCCCGGTGAGAAGGTCGCCGAATTCCGCTGATCGGCCCCTTCCCATTCCCGGGGCGTCGCGGTATCCGGGAGTTTCATTACCGATGAGGAATAGCATGATCGGCGATACGCGGCGCGTCGTGGTCACGGGCATGGGCGCGGTGACGCCCTTGGCGTGCGGCGTCGAGGAGACTTGGCGGCGGCTCCTGGACGGCGAGAGCGGCGCCGGCCCGATCGAGCGCTTCGACGCCTCCGGCCTCGCGACCACCTACGCCTGCGAACTCCCGCGCGGCGACGGGTCCGGCGGCACGTTCAATCCGGACGATTGGATGGAGCCGAAGGAACAGCGCAAGGTGGACGACTTCATCCTGTACGGAATGGCCGCCGCGGACCTGGCCGCGGACGACGCCGGATGGACGCCCGCGGACGAGGACGCGCGGCGGCGCACCGGAGTGATGATCGGGGCCGGAATCGGCGGGCTTACCTCGATCGCCGAGACGGCGGTTCTCATCAAGGAGCGGGGACCGCGGCGCGTGTCGCCCTTCTTCATCCCCGGAGCGCTGATCAACCTGGTGTCCGGCCAGGTCGCGATCCGCCATGGATTCAAGGGACCGAATCACGCCGTGGTCACGGCCTGCTCCTCGGGGGCCCACGCCATTGGCGACGCCGCCAGGTTGATCGCCCTGGGCGACGCCGACGTGATGCTCGCGGGAGGCGCGGAAAGTCCGATCTCCGAAATCGGCGTCGCCGGTTTCAACGCGTGCAAGGCGTTGTCGACGAAGCGCGGAGACGATCCGAAACGGGCGTCGCGGCCCTATGACGCCGACCGCGACGGTTTCGTCATCGGCGAGGGCGCGGGAATCGTGGTGTTGGAGGAATACGAACACGCCAAGGCGCGCGGGGCCCGGATGCACGCCGAGATCCTCGGCTATGGAATGTCGGGCGACGCCCATCACATCACCGCCCCCTCCGAGGACGGCGAAGGCGGCGAGCGGTCCATGCGCGCCGCGCTGAAAAGCGCGGGGTTGGAACCGGCGGACGTCGACTACATCAACGCCCACGGCACCTCGACCATGGCCGACGTGATCGAACTCCGCGCGGTGGAAAGGGTGCTCGGCGACGCCGCCGGCAAGGCGACGATGTCGTCGACGAAATCCTCCATCGGCCACCTCCTTGGCGCGGCGGGCGCGGTGGAGGCGATTTTCTCGATCCTCGCGATCCGCGATCAGGTGGCTCCGCCGACGATCAACTTGGATGATCCGGCGGTGGAGAGCCCCGTCGACCTCGCTCCGAACGCCCGGCGCCCGAGGGAGATCAACGTGGCGCTGTCCAACAGTTTCGGGTTCGGCGGGACCAACGCCAGTCTCGTTCTGGGCCGGATTTGACGCCGCCGGAGGGTCGCGGGAGATGTGGAACACTGTGGCGAGCAACGGGATCACGTTCCTGATCGCGGGCTTCGTCGCGTTGGCGGGACTCATCACCTGGGGGCAGCAACGGTACGCCGCTCCCGGCCCGCTCGAACAGCCGATCTGCCTCCGCGTGACTCCGGGATCGACGATGAACGCGGTGAGCCGCGACCTCGTCGACCTCGGCGCCGTGAGCGAAGGGTGGATATTGCGGGTCGGAGCCCAGTACCAGGACAAGTCGGGCGACCTGAAGGCGGGCTCGTTCGTGGTGCCGGAGGGGGCGGCGATGAACGAAATCGTCGACATAGTCACCCGCGGCGGAGCGTCGACCTGCGGAACGAACGTGGTTTACCGCGTGGGGCTCGCCCGGACGGAGGTGCTCGTGCGCGAACTCGATCCGGAAACCGGGCGTTTCGTCGAGCGCGCGGCGTTCCGGCCCGGGGATGACGCGCCGGCGGAATACCTCGAGGCCAAGGAGGAGGCCGACGCCAGATTCCAGATCGCCGTCGCGGAGGGATTGACCTCGTGGAGGGTCGTCGAGGCGTTGAACGGAATCGACATTCTTGCGGGAGAAATCGAGGGGGTTCCCGACGAGGGCAGCCTCGCGCCCGACAGTTTCGAGGTCCGCGTGGGAATGGACCGATCGGAACTGATCGCGCGCATGACGGAGTTGCAGAGCGAGCGTTTGACCAATGCGTGGGCCGGCCGGGCGGAGGGGCTGCCGTTGGAGACGCCTCGGGAGGCGCTGATCCTGGCTTCCATCATCGAGAAGGAAACCGCCGTCGCGCGCGAACGCGGCAAGGTCGCGAGCGTGTTCGTCAACCGCCTGAGGGTGCCGATGCGGCTTCAGACCGACCCGACGGTGATCTATGGGATCACGCTGGGCGAAGGAACCCTGGGGCGCGGCCTGCGGCGCTCGGAATTGGATCGCGACACGCCCTACAACACCTATACCCGCGACGGTCTGCCGCCCACGCCGATCGCCAATCCGGGGGACGATTCGATCCGGGCCGCGGTGAATCCCGAGGCGACCCCGTTCCTGTTTTTCGTGGCCGACGGCACGGGGGGGCACGCATTCGCGGAGACGCTCTCGGAGCACAACGCCAACGTGCGGCGCTGGCGTGAAATCGAGGCCGCGCGGGCCAACCAGTAGCCGCCGACCGCCGGGGGAACACGCGTCCGCCCCTTGCCTTCCGCCCCGATCGCCCTATTTGACGGAGTCCCAACGAATACGGTTTGTGTCGTCATGATTGAAATCAGCAGAAAACCCGCCTCCGTCGACCCGGTCTGGACCCGCATCAGGCGGGAGGCCGAAGAGGCGATTCGCGAGGAGCCGTTGATCGCGGGCCTCGTCCATTCGTCGCTGCTGCATCACGACTCCCTGGAGAACGCGCTGGCGTTCAGGATGTCGCAGAAACTGTCCTCTCCCGAAATGTCCGAGCAGTTGTTGCGGGAACTGGCGGAATCGGCCTTCGCCGACGATCCGGAGATCGGCGCGATGTCGCGCTCCGACCTCGGAGCGGTGTTCGAACGCGACCCCGCCTGTCGGCGGCTGATGCAGCCCATGCTGTTCTTCAAGGGCTTCCAAGCCCTCCAAGCCTACCGCTTGGGAAACTGGCTTTGGCGGAGCGGCCGCGTCGACCTCGCCTGCTTCGTGCAGATGCGGATCAGCGAGGTGTTCGGCGTGGACATCCATCCAAACGCGAGGATCGGCAGGGGCGTCATGATCGACCACGCCCATTCAATCGTCATCGGCGAGACCGCGGTGGTGGGCGACAATGTCTCCATGCTGCACTCGGTGACCCTCGGCGGGACCGGGAAGGAGAAGGAGGACCGCCATCCGAAGATCGGCGACGGGGTTCTGATCGGCGCGGGCGCCAAAGTGCTCGGCAACATCAACGTGGGACGCTGCAGCCGCATCGCGGCGGGGTCGGTGGTGCTGCGGGAGGTGCCTCCATGCAAGACGGTGGCCGGGGTTCCCGCCAGGATCGTCGGCGAAGCAGGATGCGACCAACCCGCGCTTTCCATGGATCAGATTCTGGAGCGGATGGACGGATAGGGAGGCGGCGGCT
>JANQKA010000701.1 GCA_028281405.1 Hasllibacter sp.
GAGGCGCCCCCGGACCTCGCCACGCGACCGATCCGCAGGATCTTCCCTTTCATCGTGGATTCCCAATTCCATGGCCCCGGGAAGGCCGGGGACGTTCTCCGGCGGCCACCTCCTTTGGTCTTCATCGAACTGGCGATTTCAGCCAAATCGCGCTCGAACGCGGAAATCGAGTCTTCGTAGGCGGTCTCGTCCAATAGGGGGAATGCCCGCTTGATCCGCGCCAGGTCGCGCTGGAACTTGTGGAGCAGCAGCGATTGCTCCGGCACGAACTGCGCGACCCCGACGTTCACGAATTCACCGGTGAAATCGTCCTGCGAGCAGCGCATGACATAGGTGATGCAGCGGTCTCTCGCCGTCATGTCCGTTCCTCTCTTCGTTGCATGGACGCGACACCAGCCGCGCCCGAATGGTGCGCCGCCCCCGGGACGGCGCGGTTCTTCGATTTGTCGGCCGCGGCGCGGGCGACGCCGTTCCGGAGGCGAGCCGCGTTCCGAACCGTGTCCCGTTCTCACGACCCCGTGGCTAGTTGGACTCCGCCGTCCCTTGTCCCGCCACCCGGCCGATCCAGTCCACGACAACGTCGATATCGTCCTCCTCGAGTATTTCGATTTCGAACGGAGCCCGGCGAACTACGTCGAGCGCAAGGCGATAGGTGTCCTCCAGCCAAGCGAGCCTCGGTTTCGCGGCGATGAAGTGGATCCGCAAATCGTCGCGAGCGCGATCCCGCACGCCCTTCAGTTGGCCTAGCCAGCGGTGGGCCGTGTCCATGATTTTACCCTCTTCGCTGAAGTCCAACGACAGCGGCTCGAACGCATGCCATGCGCCGTTTCGCACGGCGTGGCGGAATTCAATCGCGTCGTTCCGCCCCTCCACCTGTTGCGGCTCGAAACGGATCGGGGATCCGATTTCGCGCAGCCGTTCTTCGATGGAGCTCCAAAGCCGGTGGTCTTGGAGCGGGCTTCGCCACGCTTCTTCGTAGGAAAGGTTGCTGGGCGTGGGATCGTCGCATTGGATGACCAGCCTTCGATACAGATTTTCGAAGGTCTCCCATGGATCCGACGTCACGCCCGCCTTGGCCGGGGACCACTGCACACAGCAATCCTCATGGGGCAGTGTGATGCAGCCGAGGTCGAGCGCCGTCAAGTCGTGCCCCGGGGGGCGCGCGTACGATTCGCCGCTCCTCCCGCGGGGGACCGGGTGGCTGAGCGGGGCGATGCCGAGTT
This sequence comes from Hasllibacter sp., assembly GCA_028281405.1. GTDB lineage: Bacteria > Pseudomonadota > Alphaproteobacteria > Rhodobacterales > Rhodobacteraceae > JANQKA01. The sequence continues at coordinate 1,224 of JANQKA010000701.1, forward strand.
TGGCGCGGCGGGCGGCGCTTTCGACCGCCATCGCCGCGTTCCGTTCGTCGCGGCGGTCCAGCTCGTATGACGGGAACACATCGCCGCTCCCCGCGGCCTCGACGCCACGCGCGACCCGCTTGAGGCCCCTCTCGACGGAGCCGACGGCGAGCGTGTAACTGTCGATGCCGAGGTCGGCGAAGGTGCCCTTGATTCGAGACAGATCGCGGTTGCATCTGCTGAGCAGCTGGGGCCGCTCCGGCAGGAACATCGCCAATCCCACGTTCAGGAACTCGTAACTGGTGATATCGTGCACGTAGCGCAGGGTGACGTAGTTGTAGGGTTCCGGCCTGGTCATTTCAGCATCCTCCGCAGTTCGTTGACGCAACCGTCGATGTTGTCGCGGGCGTCCGCGATCAGCCTTTTCGCGGTTCCCATGTCCGGACGGGACCATTCCATTCATCCGGCATCTCATCCATATATTGCTTCAAACGCGCGTCGGTCAAGCCGGCCCAGCGCGATTTTATCGGTTCCCAATCGATGTGGGCACCCTTCAGCATGGGCACGAACACGTGCGGGTTGCTCTTGAAGTCCATTCCGGACATGCCACCCGGCACCCATGGGGGAATCCAAAAGTAGGGATCCCCGAGATCGAAAGCCATCTCGTGGTCGAAAATGTGCAAACGTCGCTTATCCGCCAGGCAGTTGGGGTTCCCGACCCTGCGGTCGGAATTCTGGATGATGGCGTCGAACAGAAGAATGGCCGCGGCTGTCCTCACGCCGGTCTGGATCCGGTGTTCGCCTTCATTCCACACGCGGACCTTGGTCACGCGGGTTGATCCAAAGGCGACGCGGGAACTCGCGGTCAGAAACGAGGCGATTTCTGGATTTATTGTCACCTTCCCGACGTCATCGGGTATTTCGACGATCAAGGGCTTGGCCAACGGCAGCCCGAGATCCTTCGCGAGGCATGCCGCCATGGCCTCGCGGGCGAGGTTGACCACGCCCAGGTCGCAACAGGCGGAGAGCTTCACGAACGCGTGGAATTCGTGACCGTTTTCCATTTGGACCCTGCAAAGCAAGGGTGTCGTCCGCCCCCTATCGGAAAATTTCTCGGCCTCCAGAACAACGGCGCGGTTGATCAAGTTGGTCTTTCGGGGTGGAGACGCCGCCGCGGCGGAGGCCGGGCGTGACTCCCCAACGCCCTCGGCGATGTTCCGCCTCACCTCGTCCAAGGCGCGCGCCCACCGTTCCCACCCGGGAATCCACGGGAATTTCTCTGTCATCATTGGTCCCCAACATGTGGTCGGCTCCCGGAGATCGGTCCTCCGCGCTTCGTCGCCGCTTGGTTCGTCGTATGTTCTAAATATACACATCATCCGCCGAAACAAGGAGATCAACGATCTTTTTTTGCCGATTTCGAACTTTTTCCGCATGGCCGATGGATCGGTCCGCGTTGGTCCAGGTAGGGACGCGCGCGGCGCCCTGAACTCCGCCGACGATCACCCGCCCGCCTGATCGGGGGAATCCGAACGGGACCGACGATTCCGCATCCTCGAAGAGCGGACGCCTTCACCATCGAGGTGTGACGGAGGCGGATGGCCACTCGAAAGGGGAATCTTGTCTGATAAGCGTGTCGGTTTCCGTGTAAAGTGGGAACCGCCGCCGTCCCGATGCATCGGGGCGGCGGCGACGGAGGTGGACCGGGGGATTACCGGGTTCCACGGAACCGATTGTAAGTCAGGTCGCCTCCGTCCTCACTGAACCCGAACGGATACAGGGGCAAGAGCCCGTAGACAAGTGATCCCGACTCGAAACGACCCGGAAAATCGGCTACGCGCGGGGCCGGAACACCATCCATCCAATTTCGAGGGCTGCGTCGAGATGAGCGGAATTCACTCCATGACCGGGTTCGCAAGCCGCGACGGGCGCGCGGCGGACGGCGTGTTCGCTTGGGAAATCAGAGGCGTGAACGGGAGGGGCCTCGATCTGCGCCTCCGCCTGCCGGAATCCATGGCGGCCATCGAACAGCCCGTTCGGAAGGCGTTGGGCGGACGGCTGAGCCGTGGCAACGTGACGGTCGGGTTGCGGCTCCGGAGGGAGGGGACCGCGGCGGCGGAGGTGGACCCGGAGGCGCTTTCCGGTCTCTTGTCCGCCGTGCGCCACGTCGAAAATGCCGCCAAGGACGCGGGAATCGTCCTGCGCGGGGTCTCTGCGGCCGAACTCCTTTCGTGGAAGGGAGTGTTCGGAGGATCCTCGGTCGACGACGAACCGACCAAGGAGTTCGAGGCGGCCTTGATGGCCGGGTTCGGCGAGACGCTGAACGCCTTCGTCGCATCCCGGGCGGAAGAGGGAAGGGCCTTGGCCGAGGTTCTTGCCGGGCAGTTGGACCGGATCGAGCGTTTGGCCGGGGAGGCCGAGCGGGCGGCGGCGGAGCGGACGCCGACCTTGGCGCGCCGCATGCGCGAACATCTCGCGGCGATTTCGGCGGAGACGGAGCTTGATCCGGACCGCGTCGCCCAGGAACTCGCGGTTTTGGCCGTCAAAGCCGACGTGACCGAGGAGATCGACAGGATCCGTGCCCATGTCGCCGCCGCGCGGGCGCGTCTCGCAGAGGGCGGGGCGGTGGGGCGCAAACTCGATTTCCTGACGCAGGAGTTCAACCGCGAGGCCAACACGCTGTGCTCCAAATCCGGCGACACCGCGCTGACGG
>JANQKA010000744.1 GCA_028281405.1 Hasllibacter sp.
CGCGCCAACACCCGGCCGGAGCTGTCTTCGAGCCTGTCGGCGTGGAGGATGAGCCACAGCCGCGTCGCGGCGTGGAAGCGGTGCGCCAACCAGAGCGACCCCAACCCCATGGCCAACAGGAACGCCTGCCATCCGACGGTGCCATCCGGAAACCTCGCGGCCATCACCAGCAACAGCGCGCCTAGCGCGACCAGCGTGATCAAGGCGAACACCCGGCGCGCGGGATGGACTCGCAATTCAATAACCGGATTTTCCATTCCTTCCGCCTATGGCGGTTCGGGACAGGATGAAAGCGCGCCTCGCCGCCGCGGGATGATTTTCCATCCTCCCGGCGTGGTTCGGAAACACCCCGCGGGCATCCATCGAGCGGCGAAGCGGAACACGACGCCCCACGCCCTCCCGCTGACCAAACCCGCGGTTCGTCCCAACGCGGACTCCGAACGCGTCGGGTCATCGGAAAGCACGGACGCGCCCGGCCCCCGCGCCACGGGTCCGGGAGGCGCCGGAATCCGAGTTCCTCCAAGGGAGGCCGCCGACTCCATGGAATCCGTCGGCGACCAGCTCCTGTTCCGTCACAAACGAATGTGACGGTCCTGACAGCGTTTTGCCCTACCGAAGTTGAAGCGCGGATCAAAATTCGCTTGAAATCCGCCGCTCGGCGGAACACTGCAACGGATGTCGCTTCCGTTTGTGACAGTACACTCCGCACCCGGAAAATCGCCGCCCCGCCCCGGCGCCAATCGACCCTCCGCCAAGCCGCGCCACTTCCGCACGCTCCAAACCGGAGGCCGCGGCCCCCGCGGTTCGAAATCTCACAGTCGATATCTCGCGATTCCGGCGGAATGCGCTTGCGCGCGGGCCATTCATTTCCATATGCGGGAACAATGCGGTTGCCTTGGAATACGCGCATGACCATCTCCACCATTCACCGGAGCGACGCCGCCCGGACCCCGGTCGACCGCGCGGGCGCGCGGCCATGCCGCGCGTCGCCCCAAGAGATCCATGTCGAAGTCGCCCGGAGTCTTCCGGACGACCGATTCCGTCGATTCCACAGGTGGTTGGTCTTCAGCCGGGAGTCATTGGGGGGCCCCCTAGCCACGGGCGGAGCCGTGACGGGATTCCGGGGCACACCCGCACACGCGAAATCAACGGCGCCACCTCCAAAACCCACACCGGGCGTGGTGCCAGCCGGGTCGCCAAGCCCAACCCCGACCTTCCGACGGACCGGGCGCTTCACAAGCGTCTCTTGCCGGACCAGAACGTCATTCCACGCTCCGACTCCATTGGCGCGCGATCGGTGGATCCGGGGTTGGGTGCGGTATCCGATTCCCGCGCCAAGCAAGATGACGGATTGACCCATGGCCGCGGCAAACCAATTCCCGCGCCCCGACTCCGGAGAACCATGGCCCCGTCCCCGCGTATCCTCGCGGCCACGCCGACGGCGCCAAGGCGGAGATGGCCGCGCAGGCGGAATCCCGAGGTTGGCGACAGGGCCCGGATGGCCGGAAATCGCGGGAGGTGAGAATGTCCAAGTCCGAAATCGAGGTATTCCAGAAGCTGACGCTCGTGTCGGCCGGCCCCAAGCCGGACCGGATACGCGCTTCCCTTGTCAAACACCAAACCTCCGACTGGATTCACGATGCCGGGACGGAAGCGAAAATTCCCGAAAACTCCGCCAAGGACAAGGAAATCATCCTGTTCCGCCATGTCGGTTCCACGCTGCCCAGAGCCTTGTTGGGCCTCATGCGGAGCGAAGGTGGATATTCCGTCGCCAATATCCTGCCCACGGACAAGGACCGGTTGAGTATCCCCGAGTACAACTCGCTGCTCCGGAATTTCATCCTTCGGGTGGCGCGGCCTGCCCAAAAGGCACTTGGCTTCGAGTCGTCCCTCACGCCCCCCGTTCGTGAAGTTGACCACTTCATTCCGGAAGCCGCCGCGGGCGCGTTGCGAGCGTTTTCCAATCTCGCCGACAAAAGCACGTCCATTCTGAATTTCGATGACGCCATGCGATGGCGGAAATTCTTGATTTCCGTGCATAAACAGGATCAACATCTGGACCCGGAGATTCTGAAAACATGGCTCGTCGAAAAGGGAGGGTGGAAAGAGGATTTCGCGCGCGAACTGGCAGTGAACTATGACCATGGCCTTTCCGCGTTCAGGGAATTCGATCGATTTTCGCGGGCAAGCCACCATGGAATTTGAAAGTTTGAACGATTTCCCGTCGGCGCGGATCCCGTCATCTTGCCCGGCACACGCGCGCCGCTGGATATTTCGCGGTCGCCGATGCGCCGGAGCGCCGGCGGGATTGATGGAATCGGTGGCGCGAGCCGCGTGAATATCAACGCGAATCGTTTGAGAGCACCGCCCTCTTCGCGAATCGGCGAGCCGACCGGGAGTCCGAACTCGGACCGAATTCCCCGGGACGTCAGGTCCGCGTCAACACCAGCGTGCTCCATTCGCCAATATCCTCGCGGCGGGACAATCCGAATCCCGCATCGGAATAGGCGGCGGCGAGGTCATCCGCTTGAGTGGTCAGCACACCCGACAGTATCGCGGCGGCGCCCGCCGCGGTGTGGGCCGCCATCGGCTTCGCGAGATCCACCAGCGGTCCCATGAGGATATTGGCCAACACGAGATCGTATGGGGCGCCGGCGGCGATCCGGGGATGATCGAAACCCGCGGCCCCGACGCATGATACCCGTCCCCCCAATCCGTTGGCCGCGACGTTCGCCTCCGCCACCTCGACGGCGACGGCATCGATATCGGTCGCCAACGCCTTCACGTCCCAGAGGTGGGCGGCGGCCATGGCGAGCACCGCGGTGCCGCATCCCACATCGATGACGTTTCCCGCCTCGAATCCGCCCTCGGCCAACCCGTCGAGGGCGCGGAGGCATCCCAGCGTGGTTCCGTGGTGACCGGTGCCGAAGGCCATTGATGCCTCGATCAACAGCGCGATCCGTCCCTCCGGTGCCTTGCCGGAGTCATGGCTTCCATGGACGAAGAACCTTCCGTCCTCGACCGGCGCGAGTTCCCTGCGGACATGGGCGACCCAATCGACCTCCGGCACCTCCGATACGGCGAACTCGGCGGCGCCGAAGGCGGCGGACAGCAGCGCGAGGTCGGCGGGAGCGGGCGCCGCCACGAAGTGGCCCCCGACCTCCCAAAGGCCGCCCCCGTCCTCCACCTCGAACACTCCCAAACCGACCGGGGACGGGACGAGACGCTCCATCGCCTCGCCCAAGGCCTCCGCCAGGACGCGTCCCTCCACCGTGGTCAGCGCGGTCCAAGTTCGCACGGAGCCCTCCCGCGGAGCTGCGCGCCTTTCGCGGACGGGGCGGGAGGGGAATCCCGCCCAGGAATCCGCCACCCTTTGGCGTTTCTCATTCGGCCGCGACCAGGCCCGTGCCGATGGGACAGGTCACGCCGGTTCCGCCGACGCCGCAGTAGCCGCCTGGATTCTTGGACAGGTACTGCTGGTGATACGCCTCGGCGTGGTAGAACTCCGGGGCATCGATGATTTCGGTCGTCACCGGGCCGTAGCCCGCCGCGCGAAGACCCGCCTGATAGGCGTCGCGGCTCTCAACCGCGGCGGCCCGCTGGGCTTCGTCGTACACGTAGATGCCCGAGCGGTACTGCGTGCCGACATCGTTGCCCTGCCGCATGCCCTGCGTCGGGTCGTGGCCTTCCCAAAACTCCTTCAGAAGCATGGCGTAGGTGATCTTCGCCGGGTCGAACGTGACGAGAACCACCTCGTTGTGGCCCGTCGCCCCCGTGCAGACCTCCTCGTAGGTCGGATTCGGCGTGTGCCCGCCGGCGTAGCCGACCGCGGTGTTGCGCACGCCCTCGAGCCGCCAGAACTTTCGTTCGACGCCCCAGAAGCACCCCATGCCGAACATGGCCAGTTCCATTCCGTCGGCCACCTCCTTCAGGGCGCGGCCGGTGACATGATGCGACTCCGCGGTCGGGATGGGGTCGGCGCGGCCCGGAAGCGCGTCTTCGGGCGACACCATCTCGGTTTTTTTCTTCCGGAACGGAAACATTGTCGATCCTCCTCGTTGTCGGTCCGGATAAAGGGACGTTTGGGGGCAACTTCCGATGTCGCCGGGAGGCGGCACCGCGGACATTCCGGTCGCGCGCTCGGGACGACGCCCCAAGTCATGTGCCCCGGTCATTTCCCCACTCCCCTCCAAAGCCTCCATATGGCATCGTTTCAAGCCAGGGTCAAGAGGTGTTCCGCCTCCCGGCGACATCGGAAGCGGGCCCCGTCTCTTCCACCGGATTCCGCCCACCGAGGAGCGGACGCCGTCCGGGCCGCGAATCACGCCGGTCCGGCGACCCGGCGGAGCAGAACCGTCTCCTGTCCCATGCACGGATGCCGCGGAATCATCAGCGCGAGGCACAGCGACACCGCCGACATCCCCGCCGCCAAGCCGAACACCGCGCCAGGCGACACGATCCAGAGGTATCCCAGCGCGGCGGGCAGAAACACAGCGGCGATGTGGTTGATCGTGAAGGCCACCGCGGCGGTCGGAGCGATGTCGGCCGGATCGGCGATTTTCTGAAAATAGGTCTTCAGCGCCAGGGCCATCGCGAAAAACAGGTGATCGATCACGTAGAGCGCCGCGGCCAGGACGACGCCCCAGCCGAAGTAGTAAATGCCGCCGTAGGCCAGGAACACGCAGATCAGGCCGAAGTATTCGATGAGCAGAGCCCGCCGTTCGCCGAAGTGCCCCACCAGCTTCCCGATCAACGGGGCGAACACGATGTTCGCCGCGAAGTTCAGCAGAAACAGCGCGGTGAGCTCGTGCACCTCGAACCCGAAGCGCTCGACCATCATGAACGCGGCGAACACGACGAATATCTGACGCCGCGCGCCGGACATGAACTGGAGCGCGTAGTATAGCCAGTAACGCCTGCGCAGCACGAACTCGCGCCTTTGTTGGGTGCGCGAGTTGTACTGCGGATACGCGACGAAGGAGGCCAACGCCAACGCCACGGTGATCGCGCCCGCCACGCCGAGCACGGCCGAATAGGACCAGCCGAAGGTCTTCCACCCGACCACGATCGCCCCGTAGGCGACCAGCGACGCCCCCGATCCCGCGGCCAGTAGCCAGCCGATCATCTCCGGCGCCCGGTCCTTGGGCAGCCACTGAAGTTGCAGCGACTGGTTGACGGTCTCGTAGTAGTGAAACCCGATGGACGAGATCAGGGTGGTCAGCAGCAGGCCGCCGAAGGTCGGATACTCCGCCGTCACCGCGACCGCCGCGCCCAGCATCAGGAGGGAGATCACCGCGAGGATCTGCTCCCGCACCACGAACAGCAGCAGGATCACGCCGACGGCGAAGAACCCGGGGATCTCGCGCACCGATTGCAGCCAGCCCCAATCGGAACCGTCGAAATTCGCCACTTCGATCACGAAATTCTGCAGAACCGCCACCCAGACGGCGAAGGCTATGGGCATCGCGACGGCCCAAAGGAGCAGGAGCGAAAACGGGCGCCGCCACGCGGGCAAGTCACCCGCGTCATCCAACGGAATGAAAAATCGGATCATGCCCCGCAATACGCAATCCCGCATCAAGTGACGAGGGCGAACGGACGCGCGGCGGACGAAACTTCGATTCCCGGAGAACTTTTCCTTGAACGCGACCCGGCGGGGTTGGCGCCCGGCACCGTCTCCGTGCCGGGAAGGAGCGTCGTCCTTGCGCGGAGCCGGCCGAATTGGGAGCGGGTCGATGCGCGACTCCCTTCCGCCGCGTCGATTCCGCCGACGCTCCATCCGGCGCGCGTCCCGATTCGCCCGCGCCGATCCAGCCATCCCGGAGACAACCCGCCGACGCCTCCGCGGTCACGCGCGAAGCCGCGCGTTCCGGTTCCTCGCCACTATGCGCGCGCGGTTCCTTCATTGATCGCGCGCGAAGCCGCGCGTTCCGTTCCTCGACAAGATATTCGCGAGCGGCGCCTCCATGTGTCGCGCGCGATGCCGCGCCCCGTCCATTTGAAGATCGTGATGCGGAAGGGCCGCGCCGCCATCGGTCGCGCGCGACGCCGCGCTCCCGTGAAATGGAAGTCGGAAACCTGACCGCGTCGCGCCGCCATCGGTCGCGTGCGACGCCGCGCGGCCCCGCCTCCCTGACGTCCGCCGCCCCGGGACGGGGATGCGCCCGAACGCCGCGCCACCCGGACGGAGAACCTCCCGAGGACCGCGGCGGCGCACCGGCCCCCGCCCACGCGGCGTCATCCGAAGGACATTCAGTCGGGCAATTCGTCCGCCGGAATTATCGGAAAAAACACCCCACCGGAGCGGACTCCGAACCAGGTGACCCCGTCGACCTCCGAACGCTCTCCGATGTCCACCAACCGGTAGAAGCTCTTGCGGTCGATCAGCGCCTCGAGGTTCGTCCGCACCAGCACATACGGCGACGGCTCCCCCGTGCGCGCGTCCCGCTCCACCCTGATGGGCGCGTCCGCCCCCGCCGTCACGATGTCGCCGACATTGGTTTCGAAGGTCAGGGCCGGTTTCCCGCCGGCGTCCTCCACCGTGAAATCGACGGCGACGAAGGGAGCGTCCTCGACGGTGATTCCCACCTTCTCCACCGGCGTCACGAGGAAGTAGTCCTCCCCTTCTTTCTTCAGGATCGTGGAAAACAACCGGACGAGACCCGCCCGTCCGATCGGCGTGCCCAGATAAAACCAAGTCCCATCCCGCGCGATCCGCATGTCCAGATCGCCGCAGAAGGGCGGATTCCAAAGATGCACCGGCGGAAGGCCCCCGCCGCTCCGCGCGGCCCGAGCGCCGGCCGCGATGCTTTCCGCGTCGGGCGACGTAGTGTTTCGCGCGCTCATCGGTCCTTGCCTCCGCCGCCGACTTGGTTAGATTGCGCAAGCATATAGCATTCGAAAGAGAATTGTCATGCCCGACGACGCCGCGCTTCTGGACGAAATCGAAACGCTTGGACACCGCCTCCGGGAGGCCAAGGATTCCATCGCGCGGCGGATCCTGGGACAGGACACGGTGGTCGACCTCGCGCTCATCACCCTGCTTTGCGGCGGACACGGACTGCTCGTGGGCGTTCCCGGACTCGCCAAAACCCGGCTGGTGGAAACGCTCTCGACCGTGATGGGGCTCGACGGCGCGCGCATCCAGTTCACCCCCGACCTGATGCCCGCCGACATACTCGGCTCCGAGGTTCTGGAGGGGAGCGCGGACGGCTCCCGCGCCTTCCGCTTCATCGAGGGGCCGATCTTCTGCCAGCTCCTCATGGCCGACGAGATCAACCGGGCCTCTCCCAGGACACAGTCCGCGCTCCTGCAGGCGATGCAGGAGAAGGAGGTGACCATCGCCGGAGAACGCCGCGAACTCGGCGCCCCCTTCCATGTCCTCGCCACCCAGAACCCGATCGAGCAGGAGGGCACCTATCCACTGCCGGAGGCCCAACTCGACCGCTTCCTTCTGCGGATCGACGTGGACTACCCCGACAGGGACACCGAGCGACGGATCCTGCTCGCGACCACCGGAATCGAGGAGGCGCAATCGCACAGGGTGTTCACCGCCGGGGATCTCGTCGCGGCGCAACGGTCGGTGCGACGGATGCCCGTCGGCGAGGCCATCGTTGACCTCATTCTGGATCTCGTGCGCGCGTGCCGCCCCGGAGGCCCCGGCGCCCCCGACATCGTGAACGAAACCGTGAGCTGGGGCCCCGGACCACGCGCCGCACAGGCGCTGATGCTGGCCGCCCGCGCCCGCGCGCTCCTCGACGGCCGCCTCGCACCTTCCCCCGGAGACGTGACGGCGCTCGCCCTGCCCGTCCTCGAACACCGCATGGCGATTTCCTTCGCGGCCCGGGCCCGGGGGGAAAAGCTCACGGACGTCATCAAGCGCGTCGTCGAGAACGCCGACCGGGTCGGAACCGCGGCTTGAACGGGATCCCGGCAAACGCGCCAAAGGGCCTGAGACGGGAGGCGGAGGCCACCGCCTCCGCCTTCCCCGCCCTTTTGGCCGACGCCCGCCGACTCGCCGCCACCGTGGTTTTGGGCGAGCACGGGAGGCGGCGCTCCGGCATGGGAAGCGAATTCTGGCAATACCGCCCGGCGACCGCGTCCGATTCGAGGCGCCACATCGATTGGCGGCGCTCCGCCAGGGCCGACAGCCACTTCGTCCGCCAAACCGAATGGCAGGCGGCCCAATCCGTGATCATCTGGGTCGACGACGGATTGTCGATGCGGTTCTCCGGAGACGGAAAACGTCCGGAGAAAGGCTCCCGCGCCAAGCTTCTCGCGCTCGCGGCGGCGATTCTGCTCATCCGGGCCGGGGAGCGGGTCGGCCTCGCCGCGCTGGGCGACCGGCCGGCGGCCGGGGAAGCCCAGCTCGTCAAACTGGCCGAGGCGCTCACCCTCGCCGATTCCACGGGGGATCACGGGACGCCCCGCGCCCGGACCATGCCCCCCGGCGGGCGCGCGATTTTCCTTTCGGACTTCCTGGGCGACACGGGGCATCTCGCGGACACCCTGTCGCGGGCCGCGGACCGCGGCGTTTCCGGAGTCTGCGTGATGGTGCTCGACCCGCTGGAGGAGGCCTTCCCCTTCGACGGGCGCACCATATTCGAAAGCATGTCCGGCGCCGTCAGCCACGAAACCCTCAAGGCGTCCCGGCTGCGCCGACGCTACCTCGACCGCCTCGC
>JANQKA010000759.1 GCA_028281405.1 Hasllibacter sp.
TCGGGATGATGTGGCGGGAACGACGCCGGGGACGTCCTCCGGACGTGCTGGATCGGGGGATTCTCTACCGGGAGGGACCGCCGCGCTTCCGGGCGGCGCCGGCTCCGCCAAAGGCACCGGCTTGGGTGGATATCGGTCGGAGAGCTCCGACCTTGGCGCGGGCGCGGCTTCGATGGGCGCCGGCGGCGGCGTGTGGACGACGGAGGAGGCGGGCGAATCCTTGACCTCGCGGGGCGCGGAGGCTTCGGGCGGCTCCCGGCGCATGGACCCGGGACGGAAGGGCGCGGGGAACGCGGACAATGGGTCCGGTTCCGCGGACGGGGAAACTTCCACGCCGGAGGTGGAATCGGACGGCTTGGGACGGGGGAGCGCCGATTCGCCGGACGCGGAGGTGGGTTCGCGCGGGGCACCCCGGTCTTCCAATTTCGACGCCGAAATATCCGCTCCGATGATGGACGGGACCGCGCCGTTACATGGTTCCGCGGCGGATGACCCCACCACCGACGGCCCGGTGGAATCCGATTTGATTCCCGAGACGTACGTTGCGCCGCCCGGCGGGATTTCGACCGCGCCCCGCCAATGACGGTTTTTTCGGGATCCGCCGATCCGGTATTAGGCCAACCGACGAATGGGGAACCTCGCGGATCCCGGTGGGGCGGGTGCCGCGCGGTTGGCCGCATTGGGGCTATTGGGCATTCGATTCCAGAGGGGCGGTGCGAATTTTGCATTTTAGGGATTCCCAAGTGAGCCGCGACATGATTCACCCGCCAAATTTTGGAGTGCTCCCCAAAAGGAGTGACGTTTGGACGGCCGAGGAGGGCGGCCGCGACCGCGGTGATGAGCCGTTCACATGACCGGGTGAGCTGTTCAATGCTCGGTTCGGGCGGGCATGTCGATGAAGCGGGGCGGGCGCGGCCGCCGTGGGCCATGGTCGTGATTCGGGGCGATGCGGCGGGGAGTCGCCTTGCCCCACGTGTGTGGAGCCTCGCGCCGTTTCAACCGGTTCCCGCCGCGCCTTCCCCGTTTCATTCGGCCATCGCTGCCGCGTTGCCGCGTGCATGTGGGAGCGCGGGGCGACAGGAGCGTCGGGTCCACCGTTCTCCCCGCGTTGCCGCGTGCATGTGGGAGCGCGGGGCGACAGAGCGTCGGGTCCACCGTTTCCCCCGCGTTTCCGAGCGCGCGTGGAAGCGCGTTCCGACTCCACATATTTGACCAACCCGCGTCCGCGCTGCCGCGCGCGCGTGGAATCGCGTAACAAACGATTGGACTGCGGCCACTCCATTACCGCGCTGCCGCGCGCGCGTGGAAGCGCGGTGGGGGGAGATGCTTCGCATGTCGATTTGCGCGGTTCTCCCGATTTGGCCTTGGCGGATTTCGATTCCGGCTCGGGCGAATTTTCCGACTTCTCCGTGGACGAAGGCGTTTTCGAATTTGTGGAAATTGATTCCTTCGACACCGCTTCCGCCGGCGAGTTCCGTGGCGGTTCTGTCCTTGATTCCATTGAAGTGGGCCGAACGATTGTAGGCGTGGGAGGCTCGGACGCCGGTGGATCGTATTATTTGTTCCAAGAGGCGTTTTCTTGATTGCGCGCGCGGATTCGGCCCGTGTCAACGGGGCTTCCGTCGCTATGGGAATTGGGCGTGCACCGCGTTGATGGCGGCTTGATCGATTTCGATGCCCGCTTCGGACCGGACCTCGTCGGTGAACAGCGCGAGCAGATCGTTCGCGACCCCGAAACGGATGTCCGCCTCCAGCGAGTCGCGCAATCGTTCCACGAGGGGGGCGTCCGGGTCGGGGGGAAGCACGGTCTTGAGTTGAATCAAGAAAACTCCTGACTCGTCGGTCACCACCGCCGCGTCCCCCGATTCCGCCAACTCGAACACCGCTCCCACCAATTCCCCGGGAGTGCCCTGTACCGTCGCGTCCCGCGTCAGCGGACCCTCGGCGAACGCGTCGATATCCTTGTCGGAAAGGGTTTGGCCCGGTTCGAGGTTTGCGACGAGATCGGCGGCG
>JANQKA010000859.1 GCA_028281405.1 Hasllibacter sp.
AGAACATTTGGCCGCCTCCTCTCCACAGGTCGCCCGGCACCCTACGCTTGCCCCTCGCCGGCGCAAGCCCGACTTCGGTTCGACGCGGCGGGGGAGTCGACCGCCACCGCCCATTGGCAATTGGGAGTCCCGCGGACCCGCCTCAAATCCACCCCACCACGCCTCCCGGTCAACCCGAGCGCCGCTCGCCGCGACCGCAAGGGGATGCGCGTCAATCCGCGGATTCCGCGTTGCGTCCGGACGGAACCGATATAGAACGCCATCATGTCAAACGTGTCCTCGATCCCCAACATCGGCCCCGCGACGGAGGCCGAATTCGCACGCGCGGGAATCCGCAGCGCGGAGAAACTGCGCGAGATGGGAGCCGACGCCGCCTACGCGGCCGTCCTCTCATCCGGTGCCAGACCGCATTTCATCGCGTATTACGCGCTGGTCATGGGGCTTCAGGGACGCCCGTGGAACGATTGCGGGGGATCCGAGAAGGAGGAATTGAGGCGCCGATTCGAGCGGATCAAGACGCGGGCCGCCCGCGATGTGCCGCCGGGCATCGAGGAAATCCTCGATCAAATCGGCGTCCGACACCGCTGAACAACGGCGGCGCGGGCGCGGCCGTCCCGCCGTCGGCCCACCCGGACCGGTGGACCAGCGCCGCGCCCAACCCGCGTTTGCCCGGGAATGCATCCCGCGCGGAAATCGACGCCGCGACTCCGCGGGAAGCCGGGACGCGCCGCGCCCGCGAGGTCGCCGGGCGACCAGGCCCGCCGCTCGTCCGAATCAGCCGACGATTTCAAGCTCGGAAAAGAAGAAGGCGATTTCCTCGACCGCGGTCTCGGGCGCGTCGGAGCCATGTACCGAGTTTTCTCCGAGGGATTTCGCGAACTCGGCGCGGATGGTCCCGGCGGCCGCCTCGGCGGGGTTGGTGGCTCCCATCACGTCGCGGTTCTTGGCGATGGCGCCCTCGCCTTCGAGCACCTGAACCACGACCGGGCCGGACGCCATGAACTCGGTCAACTCGCCGAAGAAGGGACGCTCCGCGTGAACCTTGTAGAACGCCCCGGCTTGGGCCTCGGTCAACCGGATGCGCTTCTGCGCGACGATGCGGAGACCCGCCTCCTCGAATTTCGCGTTGATTTTGCCGGTCAGGTTCCGCCCGGTGGCGTCCGGCTTGATGATGGACAGGGTTCGTTCAACGGCCATTTGGACCTCCTTGTTTCGATTCCGGGCGCGCTATCACGGCGGCGCGGGGATTCATAGGCGCGGCCGCCCGGAAACGGGTGTCCGCCTCCGCTTCATCCGCGCCTCCGCCCGTGCTAGGGGCGCTCCATGCTCAGGATTGAAAACATATCCTATTCGGTCGCGGGACGGCCCCTGATCGAAGACGCGTCGACGGTGATTCCAACCGGACACAGGGTCGGCGTGGTCGGGCGCAACGGAACCGGCAAGACCACGCTGTTCCGGCTGATCCGTGGAGAGTTGACGCTCGATCAGGGGCGGATCGAAACGCCCCGCGGAGCGCGGATCGGGGGCGTCGATCAGGAGGCGCCGTCTTCCGACGCGACCCCGATGGAGACGGTTCTGGCCGCAGACGCCGAACGCGGCGCGCTTCTGGCCGAGGCGGAAACCGCCAAGGATCCGGCCCGGATCGCGGAAATCCAAACCCGTTTGGCCGACATCGACGCCTGGTCGGGGGAGGCGCGGGCCGCGTCCATCCTGTCGGGCCTTGGATTCCCGGAAAGCGATCAACGCCGCCCCTGCTCGGATTTCTCCGGCGGTTGGCGGATGCGCATCGCGCTCGCGGGAGTGCTGTTCTCCGCGCCGGACCTGCTGCTTTTGGACGAGCCGACGAATTACCTGGACCTCGAAGGCGCGGTGTGGCTGGAGAACCATCTCGCCCAATATCCCCACACGGCGTTGACCGTGTCGCACGACCGGGGGCTTCTCAACCGCGTCGTGGGATCGATCCTGCACCTCGAGGACCGCAAACTCACGCTCTACGCAACGCCCTATGACGGATTCGCCAAAGCGCGCGCCGCGCGGATCGCCACGGCGGAGGCCGAATCCAAGCGCCAAGAGGCGCGGCGCGCCCACCTGCAATCCTACGTGGACCGTTTCAGATACAAGGCCGACAAGGCGCGGCAGGCCCAATCCCGCCTCAAGGCCATCGCGCGGATGGAACCGATCACCCTGCCTTCGGAGGCCGCGCTGCGCCGATTCGGGTTCCCCGAACCGGAGGAATTGGCGCCGCCCATCCTGCGCTTGGACGGCGCGTCCGCGGGATACGGCGACACGGTGGTTCTCTCACGGTTGGATCTTCGCGTGGATCAGGACGACCGTATCGCCCTTCTCGGCCGCAACGGTCAGGGGAAATCCACGCTATCCAAACTCCTCGCGGGCAGGTTGCCGACGATGAAAGGGCGCGTGGAGCGGGCCGCGAAGCTGCGCGTGGGTTACTTCGCCCAACATCAGCTCGACGAGCTCAGGGCCGACGAGACGCCCCTCGACCACGTCCGCCGGATGCGCCCGGACGAGGAGCCGAAGAGGCACAGGGCGCGGCTCGGAGGCTTCGGCCTGGGCGCGGAGCAGGCCGGAATGGCTGCCGGTGATCTCTCCGGCGGACAAAAGGCGCGCCTCGCCCTCATGCTGGCGACCCTCGACGCGCCGCACCTTCTGATTCTCGACGAACCGACGAACCATCTGGACATCGAAAGCCGCGAGGCGCTGGTGGAGGCGCTGACCGCCTACGGCGGAGCTGTCATCATCGTTTCCCACGACATGCATCTGCTTTCGCATGTGGTCGACAGGCTTTGGCTGGTGGACGGAGGACGTGTCGAACCATTCACGGACGACCTTGACGGCTACCGCCGCATGCTGCTGAAGGAACCCGTGATACACGCCGCGTCCAAGCCGCGGCCCGCTTCTTCGGCGGAGTCGAAACGTCCAACCCGCGATTCGGTCCTGGCGCTTCGGACCGAGGCGCGGAAAGCCGAAGAGCGGGTCGAAAAACTTGAGGCGTTGAAGACCAGGATGGACAGGAAATTGGAGGATCCCGACTTCTACAAGAACGATGGAGCCGAGATCGAGCGTTGGCGGAAAAAATACGCGGAGGTTCGGGAAGGGCTGGATCTCGCCGAGGCGCTTTGGATGAAAGCCCTTGAAAAACTCGAGGCGGCGGAGGAGACCCCGTGAACCCGCGCGCCGGCGGGCGATCCGGCCCCCGGCACCGCGTTCGATCGATCCCCGCGGTTTCGCCGCCTCCGTCCCCGTGTGCGGAAGATCTCCTGAATCGGGGAGAATTGCGTCCCGTCGCCGGTCCTTTCCCCGCCGCCGCGGCCGCGCGGTGAAGCCGTTGCCAACGGGAGGCCGCCTTCAAGGTTCGCGTTGAACCGGCCATTCCGCCGCGGGATCCGGCGCGCGTTCCTCAACCATTCCGCAAGGGTTCCGAGACCCAGTCCGAGCCGGAGCGGCACGCCGCCACCAACGCGGACCAATGTAGGGGCGGATCGGATCCCACACACGAATTCCGGACGACCGCGGATTGGACCCGCCGCGCGATCTGAAACGCCTTGGACGCCAACGACGCCGAGTCGGTCCGATCCTTGGCGGGGCGGAACGCGCGAAGCGCCGCCGGACGACGGGCGGCCCGCTCCGACTTTCCTTGGCCGCGCCGCGCGCGCCGAAACGCCTCCCCTCAAGGCTCGCGGCGGTCCCGCATGGAGGTGTTCGCTCCTACGCGTCGGCGGCGACGCCCGCGTCCCACCGGCTACGCGAAGAGATTCCCCTCCGGGAACCTCACCCGTTCGCCTGCGTCAACACATTCCCCTGTCCTCGCGGACCCGCGCGCAGGCCATCAGCGGCATTTCCGGGGGCCGCCCGGGCCGCGCGAAGCGCCCGCGGACACAATTTCGAGCGCCTCCAACATTCCAGCCTCCGTCGCCGCGTGGACGCGATCCAACGATCCGCGCCAAATTCGGCGATTCCCGGCCGGACCTCTGGAAATTCCTCTCCGGGGACACTATGTGCCCCGCATGACCGGAGACGAACTCGCGCAACTCGGATACCTGTCGATCCTCGGGATCGTCATCGTAGCCTACTTCATCATCGCCAACCGGAGAGCGATCGGCAAAGTCGCCCGCTTCGCCGCCCTCTGGGGCTTGATTTTCATCGGGGTGATCGCCGTCGGCGGACTTTGGGAGGACGTCGAGCGGAACGTGACGTCCCGACAGGCCGTGTTCGACGATGGAAACGGCCGGATCGAGATCCCCAAGGCGCGCGACAACCACTACCATCTCGAGATCCAGGTGAACGGAGAACCGGTTCGATTCATCGTGGACACCGGGGCGACCGGAATCGTCCTGACCCGGAAGGACGCCAGGAGGGTCGGAATTAACCCGAACAGGCTCGCCTACATGGGAAAGGCGAGCACGGCCAACGGCGTCGTGCGCACCGCGTTGGTCAGGTTGGCCGAAATGGAGGTGGGGGCCATCCGCGACGTGAACGTGGCCGCGTGGGTCAACGAAGGCGATCAGGAGAAATCCCTGCTCGGAATGGAGTATCTCAACCGTTTCGACCAAATCACGATCAGCGGCGACACGATGATCCTCGAACGCTGACCGGACGCCCCGGGAAAGCGGGGCCAATGACCGTTTGGGAATCTGGCGGTGGAACGTCGGGCGTGACGGCGGCGGCGCTCGGAAGGATGAATCTCCCCGGGATGTAGATGGCGAACCGCGTTCCGGCGAAACACCACCACCGCGGAGGCATGAACGACCCCGAACGGGATTGGTCCCTCCCAATTCCCAACACCGAAGAAACGCGGGGCGTCCGCGGCGCGAACGCGAACCGATGAAACCCCGCCGCCGGGACACCCCCGCCGGCGGCGGGGCGCGGCGGGTCACCCGCCGTTGTCTCGCCGCTCGATGGCGTCCATGATCCTGGTCTCGAATTCGGACATGAACTGAAGGATTTCGGCGTCGCGTTTGGCCTGCTCAGCGTCGCGTTCGTCCAACCGCCGCTCGAGAACCGCGATTCGCTCGGCCAACGCCCCGATATCGCCGCGAAGGCCAGTAACCTCGCCGCTAAGCCTCGTGACCTCGCCGCCAAGCCTCGTGACCTCGGCGCCAAGCATCATGACCTCAATTTTGAGATTCGAGAAATCTTCCCGAAAATAGGCATACTCAAGTCGCATCTCCGAGATGGCCATGAAGATGTCGGCATTCGACGAAATAACGTCGTTTTTCACCTCGCTGACATCGTCCCGCACAATGGCGATCTTGACCCTCTCCGTGCCGACCTGATCCTCAACCCGCTGTACATCGCTCATTGACGCGAACGGATCCGATAGCAGCGAGTTGCCGAAAACGGCCAACGCGATAGCCGCCGCCAAACCGGTGAGCCAAGCGACATTTCTTTCGAGCCATTCGATGCTCCCTTGCATGTTGTTTCCTCCTTGGGGGTTGTCCTTCGTTCCAAGTATGCGGACTTGCCGATGTTTGTCAAACCGAATCGGGCGACGGCGGCGCCGCATTTCGGTCGCCGCCGCGGCGGCGGGCGGCCTCCCGATCTCCAAACGCCGGAAGTCTTTACCGGATGGCGACCCTCGACGCGCACGCCGGGGTCGCGTTCTCCGGGTGCCCGCCGCCGCGCGCGGCTCCCACGGTTCCGCCACGCGATAACCCGAGGCTTCCCCCGGCCAAGCGGAACCTCGAACCATGGGAACTGTGCCTCCCGTCCTCGAATTCCCCGAACGGGAAGGTTCCCCTGTTCTCCTCCGCCTCGGGGCGAAGACCACCCTCCCTCCCGTCCGCGGCGGCGCGGCCGTGTCTCGAAACGCGCAACCGCAAGGCATTCGGCCTTCAATGGATGTTCATGGAGCGGTCGCCGTCGGGTCAGGGCCGCGCCGACGCGGGGTTGTCGGCATCCAGGCTGCCGCACCGCATCGCCTCGCGACGGACGCTCGGCTTTCGGCGGGGCCATCGGTATCGGCGGGTTGTCCAGGCCCGCGACGGGACGCGCGGGAGCGGGGATGTCGGCGTGGGCGCGGAATGCCGCGAACAATCGTCAACCGCCCGACTCCGCCTTGAGTTGCCAGCTTCCGCTATCCTGTGACCAATACTTCGCCACATGGCCGGCCCCGGTGATCCTCCGCCACTGTTCCCGCGCGGTTTTCACCGCCGCCGGATTTTTGCCGTCAAACACGACGCAGACCCTGGGCAGGTCCGAAAGCTCGTCGTCTCCGAAATCGGCGCCGTCGACGGACACCACGCACTCGGCGCCGTTCGGACGGTCGGCGGCGGTGGTCAGCAAAACCGGTTGATCCGCGTCGCGCGGCCCACCGGCCCGTCCATGCGGCAGGAACGACTCCTTCGGGAACACCCACAATTGTTCATCCAGGCGGTCGAGCATCTTTTCGTCGCGGCCGCGGACCACCACGCGCCAACCACGCCCCATCGCGCCCGAAACCAATTTGGGAAGCGCCTGCTCCAAACGCGATCTCGTCAAATGGTAGAAATACGCCTCGCCCAAGGGATCAACCCTCGTAGCGGTCGCGGATCAAACGGTCGAGAGCGCGGACTCCCCAACCGGTTGCGCCTTTGGGAGCGTGGTCGGAGCCGCTCCTGACGCTCGCCGTGCCCGCGATGTCGAGGTGGATCCACGGACAATCGTCCTTGACGAACCTCTTGAGGAACTGCGCCGCCGTGATGGATCCCGCCGCCCGGCCCCCCACGTTCTTGATGTCCGCGACTCGGCTCTTCAGCGTTTCGTCGTAGGCTTTGCCCATCGGAAGGCGCCACGCTCCCTCCTTCTCCGCCTCAGCCGCCTTGAGGAATGCGGCGCACAGGTCGTCGTCGTTGGAGAACACCCCCGCGTTTTCGTTGCCGAGGGCGATGATGACGGCCCCGGTCAGCGTGGCGAGGTCGATCATGCCCGCCGGTTGGAACCGCTCCTGGGCGTACCAAAGCACGTCCGCCAGCACGAGCCTTCCCTCGGCGTCGGTGTTGATGACCTCGATCGTGTCGCCCTTCATGGACGTCACCACGTCGCCCGGCCTTTGGGCTTTTCCGTCGGGCATGTTCTCCACCAGTCCGACAAGGCCCACGACGTTGGCCTTTGCCTTGCGCAGGGCGACGGCCTTCATGACGCCGGCGACCGTCCCCGCGCCCCCCATGTCCATCGTCATGTCCTCCATGTTGTTGGCGGGCTTGAGGGAAATTCCCCCGGTGTCGAACACCACGCCCTTTCCAACCAGCGCGAGCGGCTTTTCTTCTCCGCCACCGGACCACTCCATCACGACGACCTTCGACGGGCTCTCCGACCCCTGGCCGACGCCGAGAAGCGCGCCCATGCCGAGCTTGCCCAACTCTTCCTCCTCGAGAACCTCGACGGCGAGGCCGTGCCGCTCCAAATCCTTGAGTCGGTCGGCGAATTCGGTCGTCGTGAGCGTGTTCGACGGTTCGTTGACGAGATCGCGGGTGAAATGAACGCCCTCCGCAACGGCTCCCAGACCGGCGAATGCGGCCGCCGTCTCGTCCTTCTTGGCGACGAGGAACGAGGCGGAGGCGACCCTGTCGTCGTCGTCCTCCTTTTTCGTCTTGTGGTCGTCGAAATCATAGGCCCTGAGCGCGTAGCCGTAGGCGACTTCGGCGATGTTCGGTCGGGAGCCGCCGTGGACGGTCACGGGCTTGCGCCCCGCGGACTTGGCGATGCTCGCGCCCGCGTCGATCGCCGCCGCGCGGTTCTTCGCCGACCTGGCGAGTTTGATAACCTGCGCGGACTCGGCCTTCATGCCACCCGGCCAAGCGAACGTCACGCCGCGCCCTTCCTCCAGTTTGCCGAAGGCCTCGCCTTCCAAGCACCGTTTCAGCGCACCGCGCATGGCCCGGTTGAGGGCGGATCCTCCGGCGTCCGTCTTGCCGTCGGGGGTCGCGAACACCACGACGTGGCCTTCGCGCTCCGTCAGGGCGGGGGCGCCGTCCCCGTCAAAGGCAATGGTGGGAAATTGGCTCATCTTCGATCCTCCGCCGATTCGTTGCCCCGCGCATCGCGGGTCCGCCGCGGCAGGAAACACCCCCCGCGGCGGAGAGTCCATGTCCCCGCGGCATGAGCGGAAGTCAATGCCCCGCGCGCCATGGACCGCGGCCGCGCGGCGGCGATTCGGAGCGGCCTCCGCCGCGGGCGCGGGCTGAATCGCCCGCCATGCGGCGATTCCGGACCCCGTCCGCCGCGTTGCCGGGCCCAATCCTCCATCGGACGCGAATCGGCGGGTTGTGTCCGGCGACACGGGAGCTCCCCGCGCTCCCAAGGCGCGGAAATTTCACGGCTTCCGCGTGCGGAGGACGAGGCGCGCTTGGGAGGATTCGCCCCCCCGCCCCCTCCGCGTCCCCCGTGCGCGGAGGCCGAGAGACGAAATGGACCGATGGATTCGGCCGCTGGGCCGCGTACCCCCGCGCGCGGAGGCCGAAAGAAGGCTTTTCATCCTGCTCATGGGGGGCGGCCGCGTCCCTCCGCGCGCGGAGGCCGAGAACTGCCCGCCAAAACACGGCGCCGAATGACTCCGCTTCCTCCGTGCGCTGAGGCGGTCCACCCCCGGAAGCCGGGGGAAGGCTCCCGCCGCGGCCAACGCTCATCTTCGGGTTTGCGCCCGGGAGCGGTACGGGTAGAC
>JANQKA010000867.1 GCA_028281405.1 Hasllibacter sp.
CGTCGAGTCGGGGTATTTCACCGATCCCGACGGCGATGACCTGACCTATTCCGTATCCTTGGTCGACGGGGACGGGAATTACATGGACGGGATCGGAACGGTCGGCCTGTGGCGCAATTATTCCGGAAGCAACGGCGGCAGGATTTGGGGAGAATTCCAAAGCGACCGGAGCGCGCGGATCAGGGTCGCCGCCGAGGACGAACACGGGGCGTCGGCCTTTCAAATCATCGAGGTGAGGTTGAAGGATCCGCTTCAGGCGACGGCGACTCCGGGCGCGCCGTTCACATTCGAACTTCCGGACGATGTCCTCGGCGCCGGGAATTGGGCCGATTTCACGGGCGTTCTGAACACGGGTGAATCGCTGGAAAGCGTGGGCCTGTCGGTCGACGGCGTCAACGGAACCATCGCCGGCGTGTTCACGGGGACGAACGCGGTGGAAATCGATGTGCGGGCGGAGAACGTCCGCGGCCGCGACGCGGAGGCGGCCGGTGTGACGATACGGGTGGAATTGGCGCCGAACGCCGCCGGCAACGCCGATCCGGTGGCGGGCCGCCTGATCGGCCGCGTGGTGGCGGAGGGTGTGGATCTGGAAATCGACACAAGCGGGTCGTTCATGGGCGCCGACCCGGGAGAAACCTTCGTGTTCGGCGCGACCGTCGGAGAGGCCGACGCGGCGCTTTCGACCGTCGGCCTCTTGATCGACCGCGGAACCGGCGTGATATCGGGAGCGTTTGAAGGAGTGGAAGGGACGGCGGAGATCAACGTCACCGCGTTCGACGGAAGAGGAGGTTTCGTCACGCGGTCCTTCGATATCATTCAGAACCGGATAATTCCGGATCAAATCGCCGGGGCGGACGGAACGTGGAGTTTGACGATCCCGGCGGACGTGTTCCAAGCCCATCTCAACGGCGCCGAACCGGAGTTCACGGCGGTGTTCCTCGCACCCGACGGCTCGGCCGCCCCGGTGGGTTGGAGGGCGTCGCCCGAAATCCCGTTCTCACTCGACAACGGCGTTTTGACCCTCGACGGGGACGCGTCCCACTCCGGACACGACCTGACGCTGCGCGTTACCGGAAGCGCCGGCGAGCGGAGCGTCTCGGCGGAATTCGACGTGCGCGTTCCCCACATGACCGGAGCGCGGACTGCGCCGCCGCACTGGATGTCGCACGCCGGCGAATACGGAATCGGGTTCGACGGCGACGACCCGGAAAATCCGATCAACGGCGTGCATTCCCTCCTCGACAGCGACGCGGACCATTTGTACGACAGATCTCCGGTCAACTTTTTGAACGTGTTTCGTGAGAGCAATTGGCAGGGGTACGGCTCCTACGACAGACCGGCCCGTCTGACTTATTCGTTCACCGACCAAGGAGCCGAGGTTGGCGACCTGTCCGAGGGAGAAGCGTTCCGGGCCACGTCGGAGTTCAACGAGTCCCAAAAAGAGTTCATCCGGAGCGTGTTCTCCCACGTGGAGGACTTCGCGGACGTGGAATTCACCGAGGTGGCCGACACCAGCCGAACCGGCTCGGACATCCGCGTGACCCTCGGCTCGCAGCGGCAATTCGACTCCCGCGATTTCGTATTGGGATTCGCGTATTATCCATACACGGTATATTCGCGGGACAATGTCGACCTGAGCCATGGCGGGGACGTGCATATCGTGAGCGATTATCTGTCGGACGACGCCTTCCAAACGGACTACGGGAGGGAAAAGCGGACGATTTCGCACGAACTGCTTCACGCGTTGGGGATCAACCATCCGTTCCGGGGAACGGGCGCGGTCACCTCCGGGCAATTCGGCTACCACGAGACCGGGGATTTCCGCGACACCGACATCGTTCAGCCGAACCATCATGGCGGGTCGGCGGGAGGAGGGCACGACACGCCGCTCGCGGACAGCGTTTTCGAAACCATCATGACCTACAATAACCCGATCACCCGGGGATCCTTCGATTATGACGGGGATATCAGGTTTTACGCCGATTACACCCAACCTTGGCAACCGGGAATATTCGACATCGCGGCGCTTCAGCATCTCTACGGCGCCAACACGGAAACCGGATCCGGCGATTCGACATACGCGTTCGAAAGC
>JANQKA010000078.1 GCA_028281405.1 Hasllibacter sp.
TGGTGTCTTTCAGTCCGGGCGCCGCGATCCGACTTATCGCTGGTTCTCTCCACGACCGCAACCCGGTTTGCCCCTTGAAAAATGGGACGGATGATGATCCAATGAATGAATCGCGTTTCTTGGGCAAACGGATCTTCGGTGCGGAGCGATTCGGGTGGCGCATGGAACCATGTGCCGCTTCGCCCGGGCGGGACCGGACCCGCGGTCCCTGAGACGCTGAATCGGCGGAAGGGATCCGTGTTCCGAAATGCCGGCCGTCCAACGCGAACCGGAGCCGCCCCGGCGTGAATGACATGTAGGACCGACGCGTCCCCTCTGGTCCATGGCTATCTTTCGCCCGGCGCGTACCGCGCCAACGGTATTCTCACATGGTCGGTTATTCCTTGGCGGTGGCGGGCCGGATGGAGGGAACAATCCGCCGCTTGGCGGCGTGCCGTCCACGGTTCATCAAAAGCCGGTCGACTTCATGTCTGGATTGGTGATCCGAGGGAGCCGCTCCAACGCGACCGGCCCCCTCGCCGGTGCAAGAATCCGGTCGGGGAGCATTGGAGCGCCCGATCCCGTGATCGCGGATGCGGCATTCGTCCGGGCGGGAGCGGCTCCGGGACTTCGGGGGGCTTCGGCTGAAATCCGAGCGGTCAACTCCAAACCGACTCCCATTCGCCGTCGGAATTCCAGGCCGCGGCCCATTCACGCGGTCGTGCGGCCCACGGCGACGGCGTGAAAATTCCGAGGGCATTCGCCTTCCGGGCGCTTACACTCCGCCGCGGCCCGGCGATGCCCATTATGCCGAATCCGACTTGCCGTCGCGGTCCCACCCGGCATAACATTCCCGTGACGCGCCTCCGATAGCCACTGATCGCGCGCGGTACGGGACAAACCGCGCGCCAACGCGATCCCCTCGGGCGTTGGGCGCGTGTGCCTCCCGCGCGGATCCCCCCGGTCCACCGAAGCGATTGGGGAATTCGACCATGAACGCGCCCTCGGGCGGCAAGGAACCCCATGCCGAAATTTTCAGCTAACCTCGGATTCCTGTGGAAGGATCTTCCCCTCCCTGACGCGATCCTCGCCGCGGCCCGGGCGGATTTCGACGCCGTCGAGTGCCACTGGCCAAACCAATCGGCGACGGATGTCCGCGAGGCCCTGAACGAAACAGGCCTCACCATGCTCGGAATCAACACCCGCCGAGGATCCCGCCATGAAGACATGGGCCTCGCGGCGGTGCCCGGTCGGGAAGCTGAGGCTCGGGACGACATCGACGCGGCGATCGGCTACGCCGCCGATATCGGGGCCGGCCACGTCCACGTTCTGGCCGGCGCGGCGGAAGGCGCGGAGGCGGAGGACGCGTTCCTCTCCGCGCTGCAATACGCTTGTCTTGCCGCCGCTCCCCACGGGATCCGAATCGTGATCGAACCACTGAACGCCCGCGACAACCCCGGCTACGCCCTGCGCGACACGGATCAGGCCGCCCGCCTCATAGCCGCCGTGAACCGTCCCGAATTGAGCATGATGTTCGATTGCTACCATGTCGCGCTGACCGAAGGCGCCGTCATCGACCGGCTCGAACGACACCTTCCTCTGATCGGCCATATCCAGATCGCGGGGGTGCCCGAACGCTCATCCCCTGATCGCGGCGACCTGGATTACACCGCGGTGTTCGCCGCCATCGACGCCCTCGGATGGACGCGCCCCCTCGGAGCCGAGTACCGCCCCGACGGAGTGACCGAAGCCTCCCTCGGATGGATGACCCGGTTAAGGGGTTTGAACGCTAATGGCGCGGCGTGATATGAGGAACGCCGCAGCACGGAGCGGTGTCTTGGCCATGGCCGACCTCATAACCACCTTCAGGGACGTGATCGAACAGGAGGCGTCCGCGCTCGAACAACTCGCGCGCGCCGACGCCGATGACGTGCGGAAGGCGATCGACATCGTGCTCGGCCTGTCGGGGCGGCTCATCTGCACCGGGATGGGCAAATCCGGACACATAGCTCGAAAGGTCGCGGCGACCTTCGCCTCAACGGGAACCCCCGCGCAGTTCATCCACCCCGGCGAAGCGAGCCACGGCGATCTTGGCATGATCCGGAGCGGGGACGGGATTCTCGCGATATCGAATTCCGGGGAAACCGTGGAATTGGCCGACATGCTCAACTACGCCCGGCGATTCGGGATTCCTCTCGTGGCGATCACCAAGCGCTTGGACAGCGCGCTCGCCCGGCACGCCGACGTCACGCTTCCCCTGCCGGACTTGCCCGAAGCCTGCGCCATCGCGATGGCTCCGACGACATCGACCACCTGCAGCCTCGTCTTCGGTGACGCATTGGCCGTCGCGGTGATGACGGCGCGGGGCTTCGCCCGGGAAGACTTCCTGGTTTTCCATCCCGGTGGCAAGCTGGGTGCTCAACTGTTGACGGTGGAATCCCTGATGCACACCGGAAACGCGGTGCCGCGCCTCCGCCCCGGCCAATCCATGGAGGAGGGCATCATCGAAATGACCGCCAAGGGATTCGGGATTTCCACGGTGGTGGAGGGAGCGAACCGCCTGGTGGGCGTGCTGACGGACGGGGATTTGCGTCGCAACCTGTCCGGATTGATGGAGCGAAAAGTCGGCGAAGTCGCGAATCGTACCCCCAAAACCATCCCTCCCGGCGCCCTCGCCTCCGAGGCGTTGGCGGTAATGAACGCTGGCAGCGTGACGGCGCTGTGCGTGACGGACCCCGATGGAACTCTGGTCGGGCTGATCCACATGCACGATTGCCTGCGGGCGGGGATCGCATGATACCCGCCCCGCGAACGCGGCGATGCGCCATCGCCGCACATCGTCGCCTGCGGAATTTGATTTCATGGCCCGTCTCCGGCGGTCCGGGTGAATCCACCTCCTCTCATGATCCCAACCGCACGCGTTACCCCGCCTCGGGGAAAATGATGGGAATTGCGCCAATACTGACAGGAACAGCATGTGGTATGAGTTGTCGGGCGGTCAAACAACACAGGGCGAAATTCGGCCAAGAATTCGGAAATTGTCCACGATGCCGTCAAAGACCGGAAATGATGGGATTCCGACGTGGAATCGTGTGAGTCCGCATTTCGATATCATTGGGGATATCAACAGTGGACGGGCGCCTTGGCATTCAGGCTCAAGAATTCGGGGGGCGGTGGGTTGGCGAACGGTCCGGTTCAATACATTCAGGATCTCGAGGATATCCGCCTCCACCGTCCGGCGAGGTCGATTGCAACCCACGGACGTTGAACTCTTCCGGAAGGCGCTTGC